>JBCNPS010000112.1:0-15301 GCA_039593235.1 Chitinophaga sp.
GTATGGAACCAGGAAGAAGAAACGCTGAAGAACGTGGCGTTTAAATTCATGGATGAAAGAAGTTTCATGCAGGCGCTGGTACGCACCATTGAGGGCTCCATCCGTGGATTTGTAGCTACCAAACGGCAGGCGGAAGTGCTGGGACTGCGAAAAGACATTACCGAACACGTAAAAGAACAGATCGATAAAACCCTTGAAGAATGGGGTTTCCACCTGCTTGACCTGCAGATGAATGATATCACTTTTGATGAAGTGATCATGAAATCAATGGCGCAGGTAGTGGCTTCCAATAACCTGAAAGCGGCTGCTGAAAACGAAGGGCAGGCATTACTGATCACTAAAACCAAAGCGGCGGAAGCAGATGGTAACGCTATTAAGATTGCTGCGGAAGCGGAGCGCCAGGCCGCCCAGTTGCGTGGTATGGGCGTGGCCCTGTTCCGGGAGGAAGTGGCCAAAGGTATGAGTATGGCTGCCAAAGAAATGCAGCAAGCCAACCTGGATACCTCGGTGATCCTCTTTTCCATGTGGACGGAAGCCATTAAGCACTTCGCTGAAAATTCAAAAGGGAACGTCATCTTCCTGGATGGCTCTTCCGAAGGAATGGATCATACCATGAAGCAAATGATGGGTATGAACAAGCTGATGGATGCCAACAAAAAATAATTATCTCCTTTGTTCAAAGAAGGTTTTCATCAGCTGTAAACTTTCTTCACTGCACGGACCGGCCTCCAGTTTTGTTTTCGGATGAAACGGGGACCGGTCGCCGGTGGCTCTCCGGTAGCTGTTCTTATCGTCCGGCGCTGCATATACGATCCTGCCTATCTTGCTCCAGTAAAGCGCGCCGGCGCACATCAGGCAAGGCTCTACTGTTACATACAATGTTGCCTCCATCAGGTACTTACTGCCCAGCGTATTAAATGCTGCCGTTAGCGCAATCATTTCCGCATGTGCCGTACAATCATTCAATCTTTCTACGTGATTATATCCACGGCCAATGATGCGGTTGTTCAGCACCACTACTGCGCCAATAGGCACTTCTCCGTCTTCAAACGCCTTGCGTGCTTCCTGCATCGCCTGCCGCATAAAATGTTCGTCTGTCATAACAATTGTTGGTGACCGGCTCCCGGCGCATATGGCCGGGAGCTGGTCATTATTTGTTGATCATTGCCAGGAAGTCATCTTCCGACAGGATCTTGATAGTATTGATCTTTTTTGCCTTTTCCAGTTTGCTGCCGGCATCATCGCCTACTACCAGGTAGTTGAGCTTGCTGCTTACGCCGCTCATTATTTTGCCGCCTTCCTGTTCCACCATTTCCTCCGCCTCGCTGCGTTTCAGTTTATGCAGGGTACCGGTGAACAAAAACGTTTGGCCGTTGAGGTTACCCGACGCATGCGTTTCCTTTTTGGTGTTGGTCATACTGATACCCAGCGCTGCCAGCCTGTTCAGCATCTGGATATTGTCGTTGTTGGCAAAGAACAGGCGGATGGATCCGGCCACTTTGGGGCCTATATCTTCCAGTGCAAGGATCTGTTCTTCTGTCCAGTTTTGCAGGTCCATAATGTGGCTCACTGCATTGGCCAGCGTTTTGGCGGTAGTTTCACCCACGTAACGGATGCCCAGTCCGAATATCAGGCGATGCAGCGGCTGCGTTTTAGATTGCTCAATGGCCGACTGTAGGTTGGTCAGTGATTTTTTGCCGAAGCCTTCCAGTGCGCCTATCTTTTCAAAATCCAGTTCATAGATGCCGGGAATATCTTTCAGGAGTCCTAATGAAAAGAACTTACGCACATTGCTTTCCCCGAAGCTTTTAATGTCCATGGCATCTTTGCTTACGAAGTGGATCATCCTTTCCACTACCTGGGCTTCGCAGTTGATATTGGTACATCGCCAAACGCTTTCCCCTTCCGGTTTTACGAGTTTATCGTGACATACGGGGCATCGTACCGGGAAAATGATTTCCTGTTCGCTGCCATCCCGCAGGTCTGCTACGGATTTCACGATATAAGGGATTACGTCTCCGGCTCTTTCCACCAGCACGGTATCTCCCAGTTTCAGGTCTTTCTCTTTAATTACTTCTTCATTAAAAAGGGAAATGGATCCTACGGTTACGCCGCCAATGGGTACCGGGTCGATCTTCGCTACCGGTGTGATGGAGCCGGTACGGCCTACCTGGAACTCCACGCTGCGGAGCTTACTGGTGGCCTGCCTGGCTTTAAATTTATAAGCGATGGCCCAGCGGGGGTGGTGGGTGGTCATACCCAGCCGGTCCTGCAGGTCGTAGTCGTTTACCTTCACTACCATGCCATCTATTTCGTAGGGCAGGTTATCGCGTTCTGTTTCAAATTTCAGTACGTAGTCAATCACGCCCTGTATGCCTTTCACTACTTTCTTTTCTTTGGCAGGACTGCGGAAGCCTAGTGTAGACAACAGGTCCAGTGTGCCGCTATGTGTTTTGATGGCATCCGGTTCTGTTTTTCCCCGGTTCATATTATGATAGCTCATGTGGTAAAGGAAGGCTTCCAGTCCGCGTTTGGCTACCTCGTTGGGATCTACCATCCGCAATGAGCCGGAGGCGGCGTTGCGCGGGTTGGCCAGCGGTGGCAGGTTATCGGCAATACGTTTATCGTTGAAGGCTTTGAAGGTGTTTTTATTGATGAGCACTTCCCCGCGTATTTCTATCTGGTGTATGCCATACTTTGAGAAGGCCGCTGATAACGGGATAGAGCGGATCTGTTTAATGTTGGTGGTAATGTCTTCCCCGGCAACGCCATCGCCGCGGGTGGCGCCGCGTGTAAGCCGGTCGTCTTCATAGATCAATGAAATACTGGCGCCGTCGAACTTGGGTTCAATGCAATATTCAATTTCAGCAAGACCTGCGCTTTCGCGGGCTTTGCGGTCCCAATCCAGCAGGTCGTCTGCATTGTAAGAGTTTTCCAGGCTGAGCATGGGTACCAGGTGTGGTACGGTCACAAATTCCTTGGTAAGGCCCTGTGCTACGCGTTGGGTAGGGGAGTCGGAAGTTACAAGATCCGGATGCTCCTGTTCCAGTTTTTTCAGCCAGGCAAACAACTGGTCGTATTCATAATCGCTGATCACGGGGTCGCTTTCCACGTAGTAGCGCCAGTCGTTATAACTGATTACACGGCGAAGGGCGTCCAGGGTTTCATCAATGGATTGCAGCAGCTGTTGCTGCTGTACATGGCTGAGCAGTTGTTTTGCCAGCTGTGTCAGGGTTATTTCTATCTTCTTTGTGTACATAATTGATATAACTGAGCCGTAAATTTAAACTTATCTTTCAGGTTAGGGATATCTCTTCAAAAAAATCCGGGCACTTTGTTTTAAATGTGATATTTTTTTCTTTCATTTGAATATAGTTCCGCGCGTTATTCGAAAAACTGTCGTTTACTGTAATTCCACGTCTTTATGATGTCCATGTACACCAAGAACCTCAACACACACCTTGTTGAAATACAGGATTATTTCAAGGTAGCCATATCGGTTGACTGTGTTATTTTCGGCTTCAACAACGATGAGCTGAAAGTATTGCTGATAGAATCAGATCTCAAAGAATTTAAGGGCAAATGGTCGCTGCTGGGCGATATAGTGCGACCGGATGAAGAGCTGGACGAAGCAGCTTACCGGGTGCTGAAAGCCCGTACGGGGCTGGATAATGTGTATATGGAACAGGTGCAAACCTTTGGTGCGGTGGAGCGTCATCCCGCGGGCAGGGTGATCACCGTGGCTTATTATTCACTGGTGAACATTGAACATGTGGAGTTGAAGATGAGTAATAATGAACTGCACTGGCATAGTGTAAAAGAGCTGCATGAAATGGCCTTTGATCATAAGCAGATCCTGGATACCTGTCATGAGCGGCTGAAGCAGCAGGTGCTGGTGCAGCCTATTGGCTTCAACCTGTTGCCACGCAAGTTTTCCCTCCGCGAACTGCAGAACCTGTATGAAGCGATCCTGGATATGGAACTGGACCGGCGTAATTTCAGGAAGAAGTTTTTATCGATGGATCTGCTGATGGATTTGAATGAAGAAGAGGAAGATGTGCCCCATCGTCCGGCAAAGCTCTATAAATTTAATTTTGATAAATATGATCAAAGGAAGAAGCGATATCTCGGGATCGGCTTTTAGAAAAGATCATTGTAATATTTTTTTCTCCCTTACATTTTAAATCTTTCCTGTTCCTGTTAATTTAAATGAGGTGTAAATCCTTTACCACGAAGGATTTGGGATGACGTATGCTTCCCGGGAAATCACCGTGTTAATTTTCTATCTAAAAAGAAAAAAAAGTTTGTTTTTAACAAAATTTTAAGTAAGATTGTGTAAGATATACACATCCTAAGAAGCAAACTATTATCAGTTATAAAACCAAAATTTAACTTGTTCGCCAAAAGCATTTTTTCGTTTGTTTATTGCCGTATGTAGAAGATTCCATTTAACAAGCTTGAAAAACTATAAATCATTTATCACTCGTTTGATTTTATAGTTCCACGTTATGAAACATAAGACTGCTAAGCATTAATGCCTTGTGTCTTACTTTACGCTTTCCCTTGTGCAGGTAATGTACAGGGGAAAGTTGTTTTAGGGAAATACTAACCCGACCGGGGATCAGTTAAATAATTTGCAATAAGATCTGGCGCCTGTTCAATCAATTCTAATTCTGTTTAAACCCGCGCTATGCCGGCATTTCAGCTGGTTTTTCCGTAACTTGCATTCTTCGTGGTTTTCATGCAGGGAGCATGGAATCCTGGTCAAAAAATCCGGTAATTGATATGTCTTATACACCACAACATAAGGTTCGCATTGTAACAGCAGCAGCTTTATTCGACGGGCATGACGCCGCCATCAATATTATGCGGCGCATTATGCAGGCAAAAGGCGCCGAGGTTATTCACCTGGGACACAACCGCTCTGCAGCGGAAATTGTAGACTGTGCCATCCAGGAAGATGCACAGGGTATTGCCGTTACCTCCTACCAGGGTGGCCACGTAGAATTTTTCAAATATATGTACGACCTGCTCCAGGAAAAAGGCTGCGGTCATATTAAGATATTCGGCGGCGGTGGCGGCACCATCCTCCCGGTAGAGATAGCGGAACTGCATGCCTACGGCATTGCACGTCTCTATTCCCCGGACGATGGCCGGCAAATGGGACTGGAAGGAATGATCGAGGACCTGATCCGCCAATGCGATATTGCTGTTAAACCATTACCTGCCGGTGAGGAAAACATCCAACAGCTGCAGGCAGATAAAAATCCAAAGATCATTGCAAGGGCTATCAGCCTGGCTGAAAACGATATGCCGGTAACGCTGCTCAGCGGGCAGAAGGCAAGAACCGCTGTAACCGTTGATGAAACTGCCGGCGCCCGTATTACCCATACGGCGGCAGACCCGGAAAAATCTCCCGTACTGGGAATTACCGGAACAGGCGGCGCAGGTAAAAGTAGTGTAACAGATGAACTGGTGCGCCGTTATCTGAATCATACCACCGATAAAACAGTGGCGGTGATTTCTGTAGACCCCTCTAAAAAGAAAACCGGCGGCGCTTTGCTGGGCGACAGGATCCGGATGAATGCTATTCATCATCCACGCGCATACATGCGTTCACTGGCCACCCGCGAAAGTGATAAAGCCATCAGCGAACATATCCAGGAAGCTATCGACATCTGCAAACTGGCAGCATATGATTTTATTATCCTGGAAACATCCGGGATAGGACAAAGCGATACTGCCATCACCGATTACTGCGATGTATCGCTATATGTAATGACGCCGGAATATGGTGCAGCCTCGCAGCTGGAAAAGATCAACATGCTTGATTATGCCGACGTGATCGCTATCAATAAATTTGATAAAGCCGGCGCCCTGGATGCCCTGCATGATGTACGCAAACAGTATAAGCGTAATCATAATCTCTGGAACGCCAAAGAAGAAGAATTACCGGTAGTAGGCTCCATTGCTTCCCAGTTCAACGATGCAGGCATTAACCTGCTGTTTGAAAAAGTGATGGAAAAAGTGGAAGAGAAAACCGGCGCCAGCTTCGGACCTATGGCCCATGAAAGCATTAAGTCCACTTCTACCAAATCACAGATCATTCCTCCCGCCAGGGTGCGTTACCTCGCAGAGATCTCCGAAGCCATTGGCGATTACAGCAAATGGGTAGATGAACAATGCAAACTGGCCACACAACTGTACCAGGTAGAAGGCGTAATGGCGCTGCAACCGGCATCAGCCAACGCATTGGCCGATGTTAAAGCCCACCTGGAAAAATCATTGCATCCTGAATGTAAAAAACTGGTGGCCGGCTGGCCGGACCTGGTGAAAAAATATACCGCGGATTTTTATGAGTTCCAGGTGAGGGACAAAGTGATCAAACTGCCACTGTACAGCGAAAGCCTCAGCCATAGCCGTGTTCCGAAGGTATCGTTACCAAAGTATAAAGACTGGGGCGATATTCTCCGCTGGCAGCTCACCGAAAACCTGCCCGGTGAATTTCCGTATGCAGCAGGCGTGTTCCCGTTGAAACGGGAAGGAGAAGATCCTACCCGAATGTTTGCCGGTGAAGGCGGCCCGGAAAGAACCAATAAACGTTTTCACTATGTATCGCTCGATCAGCCTGCAAAGCGCCTGTCTACCGCATTCGACAGCGTTACGCTTTATGGCGAAGATCCAGCGCTACGCCCCGATATTTACGGCAAAGTAGGTAATTCCGGTGTGAGCATCGCTACGGTAGATGATGCCAAGAAATTATACAGCGGGTTTGATCTCTGCGATCCGAAAACATCTGTATCCATGACCATTAATGGTCCTGCGCCCATACTACTGGCGTTTTTCATGAACGCCGCCATTGACCAGCAATGTGAGAAATATATCCGGGAGCAGGGGCTTACAGAAAAGGTAAAGGCCCTCATCAACACCAAATTTAAAGATCATCCGTTGCCGCATTATAACGGCGATCTGCCTGCAGGTAATGATGGGCTGGGTTTGGAGCTGCTGGGTATTTCGGGAGAAGAAGTACTGGATAAAGACGTATATGAAAAGATCAAAGCGCATGCCCTCAGTACGGTACGGGGCACTGTGCAGGCGGATATCCTGAAGGAAGACCAGGCCCAGAACACCTGTATCTTCTCTACAGAATTTGCGTTAAAACTGATGGGCGATGTACAGGAATATTTCATTACTCAAAAGGTCCGCAACTTTTACTCTGTGAGCATTTCCGGTTATCATATTGCAGAAGCCGGGGCCAATCCTATCACACAGCTGGCGTTTACCCTGGCCAACGGTTTTACCTATGTGGAGTATTACCTGAGCCGTGGTATGAACATCGACGATTTTGCGCCTAACCTGTCGTTTTTCTTCAGTAACGGCATGGACCCTGAATATGCGGTGATAGGACGTGTTGCCCGCCGTATCTGGGCAAAGGCCATCAGGTATAAATACAAGGGGAACGACCGTTCACAGAAACTCAAATATCATATTCAAACCTCCGGCCGGAGTTTACACGCGCAGGAAATTGATTTTAACGATATCCGTACCACACTACAGGCGCTTTACGCGATCTACGATAACTGCAATTCCCTGCACACCAACGCTTATGATGAAGCCATTACCACGCCAACCGAAGAAAGCGTGAGAAGGGCCATGGCTATACAACTGATCATTAACCGGGAGCTGGGCACCGCTAAAAATGAAAACCCGGTGCAGGGATCTTTCTTTATAGAAGAGCTTACCGACCTGGTGGAAGAGGCCGTACTGGCGGAATTTAACCGCATCACTGAGCGTGGTGGTGTACTCGGCGCCATGGAAAGGATGTACCAGCGTAATAAAATACAGGAGGAAAGTCTTTACTATGAATCGCTGAAACATACAGGTCAATTTCCCATTGTGGGCGTGAACACTTTCCTGAATAAAAACGGATCGCCTACCATTATCCCGGCAGAAGTGATCCGCTCTACCACGGAAGAAAAAGAGTTCCAGATACATACGCTTGAAGCGTTTCAGCAAAGGCATCAGCAGAAGAGTGCGGCAGCGCTCAGGCAGTTGCAGCAGGTGGCGGTAAGCAACGGCAATCTTTTTGCAGAGCTGATGGAAACGGTGAAGCATTGCTCATTAGGGCAAATCACGCACGCGCTGTACGAAGTAGGAGGGCAGTACCGGAGGAATATGTAATTACGCGGATGTTGTCTGACCCGGGATTACGCTGATTATACTGATTTCATAGATTTTATTTTAAGGTTATTGACGCCTGTATCAATTGTTGGTACAGGCGTTTTTGTGTTATTTTAGTATTACCATTTATATTATGACTATTAGCCGGGAGATGTCCGCCTTATTTTTATCTCTTCATTTACCGGAACTACTATGAGAAAAATACTAATTGGTTTGGTCTTGCTGGGCATGTTGAAGGCAAACGCCCAAACGAGAGACACCATATCCAGGCGGGTGCTATTGCCAAACGGCTGGGCGTTAACGCCGGTGGGGCGTTCGTTGCCATTAGGTGATTTGCCCTTGAATATGGTGGTGTCTCCATCGCAGAAACTGATAGCTGTTACCAACAATGGGCAGAGCAAACAAACGATACAGCTCATAGATGCAGGAAAAGAGAAGGTGCTGGATGAAGTGAGTATTCCCAGGTCCTGGCTGGGACTGGCCTTCAGCAAGGATGAAAAGAAACTGTATGTTTCCGGCGCCAATGATAACGTAATATGGCAGTATGGCATTAACAACAATAAATTAGTTGTAAAAGACAGTATCCGGTTGGGATTGTCGTGGCCCAAAGAAAAGATATGCCCTACAGGAATGCTTATTGACCACTCACGTAACCGGCTATACGTAGCTACCAAAGAAGACAACAGTTTATACATTATCGACCTGCTCACCAATAAAGTGACCGGCAAAGTGGCATTGGGTGCGGAGGCTTATACGGTTGTGTTGTCAAAAGACAGGAACACCTTATATATTTCCCTTTGGGGAGGCGATGCAGTAGCTTTATTTGATATCGCATCAAATAAAATTATAAACACCATTAAAACGGGTAGCCATCCTAACGAAATGATTTTGTCGGCCAACGGGAAATACCTGTATGTGGCCAATGCCAATGATAATTCCGTATCGGTGATCAGTACGCAGAAACAGCGTGTGATTGAATCGCTGCAAACGGCTTTGTATCCTGATGCGCCGGCCGGTTCCACTACTAACGGACTTGCATTGTCGGCCAACAACAAAACGCTTTACATTGCCAACGCCGATAATAATTGCCTGGCGGTTTTTGATGTGGAAGTGCCGGGAAAAAGCCGGTCCGAAGGGTTTATTCCTGTAGGCTGGTATCCTACCTGTGTGAGAACCATCGGCAAAAAAATATTTGTGGCCAATGGGAAAGGCTTTACATCCATGGCTAACCCCGAAGGCCCTAACCCGGTAAGCCGGAAAGATGAAAGTGGTTCACACGAGGCTAATACACGTAAAGACAAGCCGGTACAGTATATCGCAGGCCTGTTCAAAGGAACATTGTCGGTATTCAATGCACCCGGTGAGGAGCTGTTGGGGCGCTGGTCCAAACAGGTGTATGAAAATACGCCCTATACCAAAGAGAAGGAGCAGCATGCCGCCGGAGAGGCGGGTAATCCTGTTCCGCAGGCTGCGGGGCAGTCGTCCCCTATCAAATATGTATTTTATGTGATCAAGGAAAACCGCACCTACGACCAGGTGCTGGGAGATATGACCGGAGGTAATGGGGATAGCAGTTTATGTATTTTCCCGGCGCGCATTACGCCTAACCAGCATCGTTTATCCAATGATTTTGTGTTGTTGGATAATTTTTATGTAGATGCTGAAGTAAGCGCCGATGGACATAACTGGAGCATGGCAGCCTATGCCACTGATTACGTGGAAAAAACCTGGCCTACCAGTTATGGCGGCCGCGGAGGCACCTACGATTATGAAGGAAGCCGAAAGGTAGCTTATCCTGCAAAAGGCTTTATCTGGGATTACTGCCAGCGAGCGGGGGTGAGTTACCGTACCTATGGCGAGTTTGCAGGTAAGGGAAAGGCTACGCTGAAATCGCTGGAGAGGAATTTTTGTACCGGCTATCCGTCGTTCGATCTTTCCATACAGGATGTAACACGGCAGGAGATCTGGAAGCACGATTTTGATTCGTTGCTGGCCATAGATGCGGTACCGCATTTTAACACTATCCGTTTGGGAAATGATCATACCAGCGGTATGCGGAAGGGAGCTTATTCACCTTATGCAGCGGTGGCTGATAATGACCTGGCGGTGGGCCGGCTGGTAGCATATATTTCGCATAGCAGGATTTGGAAAGAGAGCGCCATTTTTATCCTGGAAGATGATGCACAAAACGGACCCGATCATGTGGATGCCCACCGTTCCCCGGCTTATGTGATCAGCCCGTATGTGAAAAGGAATACAGTGAATCATACCATGTATTCCACTTCAGGTATGTTACGTACCATGGAGCTTATACTGGGGTTACCGCCTATGAGCCAGTATGATGCAGCAGCCACTCCCATGTGGGAATTATTTTCCGCTACCCCGGATCTGCGGCCTTACAAGGCTTTGCCGGCGAATGTAGATATTAATGAAAGAAATACCGCCTGGAATGAAAGCGCCCGGCGATCGGCAAACTTTGACCTGGCGCATGAAGACCGGGTACCGGACCTGGAGCTGAATGAAGTGGTATGGAAGGCCGTTCATGGTGAACAGGCAGTGATGCCGGCGCCAAGAAGAAGCGCATTTGTGAAGCTATCGGCCGCGGAAGATGACGATGATTGATAAATCGTTTAAGCAAATCCATAAAACTTTTTTATTTTAGGGTTTCCTAAACTCAAAAACGTTATGGTTGCAAGGAGAGATTTTCTTAAGAACGGCGCGCTGGTAGCAGGCGTTGTTGGGCTTGGACTGCCCAAAACAGTATTTGGCTGGGGTGGGTATACCTCCCAACGCCCGCCCCTGGCAAAGCGGAAATTTACCAGTGAAGCGGTGGAAAAAACAATTGTAAAGGTGAAATCCCAGATTGCCGATACCAAACTGGGCTGGCTGTTCGAAAACTGCTTCCCTAATACGCTCGATACAACGGTTAACTTTAAAAAAGAAAACGGCCGGCCCGATACATTCGTGATCACCGGCGATATCAACGCTATGTGGCTGCGTGATTCCTCTGCCCAGGTATGGCCTTACCTGCCATTGGTGAAGGATGATGCCAAACTGAAAGAAATGGTGGTGGGCGTTATCAACCGCCAAACGAAATGTATCCTCATTGACCCGTATGCCAACGCCTTTAATGAAGGCCCTACCGGCAGCGAATGGGATAAGGATCTGACCACCATGAAACCTGAACTGCATGAACGTAAATGGGAAATTGATTCGCTGTGCTACCCGGTACGCTTGTCGTACAACTACTGGAAAATCAGCGGCGATAATACCCCCTTTGATGATAAATACAAACAGGCGGCCCAGCTGATCGTAAAAACCTTTAAGGAGCAGCAACGTAAAGACGGCCACGGTCCTTACAAATTTCAGCGAAATTCGCCCGTACAATCCGATACCGTTGCCAACGGTGGTTGGGGTAATCCCATTTCACCGGTAGGACTGATCGTATCTATTTTCCGTCCTTCTGATGATGCTACGGTGTTTCCTTTCCTGATCCCTTCCAATATGTTTGCCGTAGTATCGCTGCGTCAGCTGGCGGAGATCAGCGAAGTGGTTTATAAAGATGCCGCTTTTGCACATGAGTGCACACAACTGGCAGATGAAGTGGACCGCGCTATCAAGGCCCATGCAATTGTGGAGCATCCGAAACTGGGTATGATGTATGGTTTTGAAGTAGATGGCTTTGGCAACCGCTTGTTCCTCGACGACACCAACGTGCCCAGCCTGTTGTCTATTCCCTACCTGGGATATACCGGTATTGACGACCCGCTGTACCAGGCTTCCCGTCATTTTGTATGGAGTAATTTCCAGCCATGGTTTTACCGGGGCAAGTATGGCGACGGCGTAGGCAGTCCGCATACCGGTAACGACTATATCTGGCCAATGAGCGTTATCATGAGAGCTTTAACCAGTCATGATAAAGAGGAAATAGCCTCCTGTATTAAAACGTTACGCAACACCGACGGCGATACCGGGTTTATTCATGAATCTTATCACAAAGATGATCCGACCAAGTTCACCCGTCCGTGGTTTGCGTGGGTAAATACCCTCTTCGGAGAACTGATCCTGAAAGTAAGCCAGGAGTATCCTGACCTGCTGAAGAGGCAATACGCATAAATAATCCGGAAAATTCCTGTCGGGGATTTTGTGGTATATGTTCAATATATTGTGAACATCTACCATAAAATCCCTGATTTTTTAGTTATAAACAGCAGATAAATGATACCAGCAGATATATACCGGCAGCGGATCGGGCAGTTCCAGGAGGCGATAAAAAAAGAGAAACGTTTGACGGCCAGCCTGTCGTGGGCGCGCCTGGCCAGTTTCCTCGGAATAGTAGCCGGTGTGGTGTTTTTTATCCGGAGCGGCTGGCAGGCCCAATGGTTGCTGCTCACAGCCGCAGGCATGATCGCATTTATAGCGTTCCTGGTATGGTATTCCAAAGCGCTGCAAAAGCTGCAGTTGTATAAATCACTGCTGGAGCTGAATGAAAAGGAACTGCTGCTGGTAACCACCGGGCAATCGGCCTTCGACAATGGAAATGAGTTTGTGGATGATCAACACGATTTCAGCAGCGACCTGGATGTTTTCGGGCCGTCTTCCATTTTTCAGCATATTAACCGCACTGGTACTTTGTCGGGCAGGCGACAGCTGGCAACGGCGTTGAAGAACCCGTTGGAAGATGCACCGGTCATATTGGCCACACAGGAGGCTTTACAGGTACTGACCCCTGAAGTGGAGTTCCGGCAACAGCTTACTGCCAATGCCATACTGGCAAAGGAGGAGGAAAGCGACAGGCGTGAAATCAGCGCATGGCTGGATATGCCGTTTCATTTCCTGCACAACAGGTTTATAAACCTGGTTATCTGGCTAAGCCCCTTACTGGTTGTGGGTTCCATTGTGTTGTATGCCACCACCGGAAGATATTCCCTGTTATTGATATTGATAATGCTGAACTGGTTGCTTCTTGGCAGCAGTCAGAAAAAGATCATGGCGCAGTATGTACTTATTTCCCATAAGGAACGGATACTGGATAAGTTCTCTATCTTATTACATCTTATAAAAACCGGCAGCTTCGGGAAGTCCGTGTTACTGCAACAGCAGCAGGACCGGGCTAAAGAGGCGGACGTGGCGCTGCGGCAGTTGTCGAAAATATGCAATGCCTTTGATCAGCGGCTCAATCTTTTGGTAGGGTTAGCGCTTAATTCCCTGATGCTGTACGACCTGCATTGCATCCTGCGTTTGGAACGCTGGAAAAAGCAGCATAAACAGCACATCACCGGCTGGTTTGATGTGATCACCCAACTGGAAGTGTGGAACAGCCTGGCCACTTATGCTTTCAATCATCCTGAGTTTTCCTGGCCATCACCACAGGCGGAAGGCCGTATCCTGGAAGCCGAAGCGCTTGGGCACCCGCTGATTCCCGGCGCTGAATGCGTAAAGAACGACGGGGCCACCGGCCGCAAAGACCATTTCCTGATCATTACGGGATCCAATATGTCGGGCAAAAGTACCTTCCTGCGGAGCGTAGGTTCCAATTTGCTGATGGCTATGTGCGGGGCGCCCGTATGTGCCAGCCGTTTTGTATTCAGCCCTATGCGTATCATGACTTCCATGCGTATCAAAGATTCTATAGCCAGTCATACTTCCTATTTCCAGGCGGAGTTACTACGGTTACAGCATATTATCCGGCAGCTGAAAACCGGTTCGCGGGTATTTATTTTGTTAGATGAAATTCTCAAAGGCACCAATTCTGAAGACAAGTTATCCGGCTCACGTAGCCTGATAGAGCATTTCCTGCAGTATAACTGCCTGGGAATGATTGCCACGCACGATCTTGAACTGGGACAACTGGAAGCCGCTTATCCCGGGCAGATCAGGAATTATTGTTTTGAAAGCACCATCCGGGACAATCATCTCTTCTTCGATTACCGTATCCGGGAAGGCATTGCCAGGAATAAGAATGCCACTTTCCTGATGAAGCAAATGGAAATTATTTAAATCCTAAATATTTTAGTATTTTTACTAAAATATTTAGTGTATGACTTTGCCATTCCAGGAAGGCGCGCCGGAAAATCCATACTATAAAGGGCGTGGAGCACAGATCAATCCAAAGAATAAGTACCTGGCGGATGAATATGCGCAGGAACATGCCGAGGGTATTGACGAGTGGTGGCAGGCGGATGTGCCCACGCAGGTGTTTGAAGAACATGCTAAAAACCTGGTTAACAAGGTAGATAGTCCCGATGTAGGGATGTGGTATTCCATGAACCCCTACCAGGGCTGTGAGCATGGCTGTATCTATTGTTATGCCCGCAACTCCCACCAGTACTGGGGCTTAAGCGCCGGACTTGATTTTGAAAGAAAGATTATCGTAAAGCATAATGCCCCTGAACTGTTGCGTAAGTTCCTGGACAATAAGAAATGGGATCCCAAGCCGATTTCCCTTTCGGGGAATACGGACTGCTATCAACCGGTAGAACGTAAAATGTGGCTTACCCGGCAGTTGCTGGAAGTGGCGCTGGAGTATAAGCAACCGGTAGGCATCATCACCAAAAATTCCCTGGTGTTGAGGGATCGTTACCTGTTACAGCAGCTGGCCCAGGATAACCTGGTTTGCGTATATGTTTCTATTACCACCCTGCAGGAGGAGCTGCGGCAAAAAATGGAACCCCGCACAGCTACGGCGGCCCAGCGGTTTAAGGTGGTAAAGGAGCTGAGTGATCTTGGTATACCCGTTGGCGTTATGACAGCCCCCCTTATACCGGGCCTAAATGACCATGAAGTGCCCCACCTGCTGGAAACTGCGGCCGCCAATGGGGCTAAATATGCGGGGTATACGGTAGTAAGGCTCAATGATGCGGTGAAGATCATTTTCAACGACTGGCTTTATAAAAACTTCCCCGACCGGGCGGATAAGGTATGGCATCATATAGAAAGTATGCATGGGGGCAAGGTGAACGACAGCGATTTTGGACGGAGAATGAGGGGCGAAGGCAATATGGCGGACCTGATCAGGCAGCAGTTCAAGATTCACACAAAGAAGAACGGCCTAAACCAGGAACGCTTCGAATTTAATACAGAAGCCTTTCGGCGGCCCAATTCCCAGTTAAGTCTGTTA
>JBCNPS010000113.1:0-15319 GCA_039593235.1 Chitinophaga sp.
TTCCCCATGGCCGTGAAACGCAAGGAGGACGAAACCGTGGTGTTCTCCTGGATCACCTGGCCGAGCAAGCAGGCGCGGTGCAGACCCGACAATATTCAGGGACAAGGGAAAATTCTATTTATACGGAACAGGAAATCCTGATGGCTTTCCTTTATATGAATCCGATAACCTTAAAAGCTGGACCCCGGCTAAAGATCTTGTCTTAAAGCGAGGTGACGCTTATGGCACTCAGGGCTTCTGGGCTCCGCAGGTGTTCCTGTACAAAGGCCGTTATTACATGGCGTATACGGCAAATGAACAGATAGCCATTGCCAGGTCCAGTAGTCCTGCAGGCCCTTTTAAACAGGATAGCAGCTATGCCCTCAGCGGCATAGGTAAGCAGATCGATCCATTTGTTTTCTTTGATGATAACGGGAAAGTATACCTCTATCATGTTAAGTTGCAGCAAGGCAACCGCATTTTTGTAGCAGAAATGAAACCCGATCTCTCTGATGTAATTGCGGGCACCGAAAAGGAATGTATTTCAGGAACTGAACAATGGGAAAATACTGCTAAATCAGAATGGCCGGTCACAGAAGGGCCTACTGTCTTAAAGCATAAGAACATTTATTACCTCATTTATTCTGCGAATGATTTTCGGAACAAAGACTATGCAGTAGGATATGCTACTTCTGAATCTCCAATGGGACCATGGAAAAAGTATGAAGATAATCCAATAATCAGCAGGCATAATATTGGATTTAATGGAACCGGGCATGGGGATGTTTTCCTGGATGACAGGCATAATATGTATTATGTACTGCATACGCATCGTTCTGATGAGAAAGTTTCACCACGCACAACAGGACTGTTAAAACTAAAATTCATGGATGTAAAGTCAGGGCCGGATGTACTGGTGGCGGACACCAGCTCATTTCAATGGCTAAATGAAAAATAAAGGAATTATAGGGGTTGTAAGCATTCACTTACCAGTTGAACTTAAGGTCAATCGAAACATAGCAGGCAATGGGTTACCGTTGCATATTTCCTCCCATCGGGGCATATACCGGGGCATAAAATGGTGAGTAACCATTGTAATAACCGCCGCCTCTGCTCACCCCAATACTACCGGAAATAGAAAACGTTTTATCATTGCTGATATACATAACGCCAATTTTCGCATCCGAATAGGCGGCAAAGTTGTTAGCCTGCGTGTGCATGAAGCTATTATTCTTGTTCATTACAGGTTGATAAGGCATACCGTTGTAACGGAAAACATAAGGCGTTACCGATACCGCTCCGAAGGCATATAAGTTATTGGTCAGCGGATGGTTCAACTGCAACGCCAGCGGCACCGACAGGAAGGAACTGCTTCCTCCCTTAAATGCCATAAAACCAGTGGAAACACCGGCATATTTTGTAACAAACCATTTCTTATGGAGATAGTTGGTATCGTTTATCTGCAAAGGGCGTTTGAAATTATTCATAGCACTAAAAGAGGTATCTGTCTGTGCCTGTACAGCCATACCCGACATGAAAACAACCGCAAAAAGAATTGTCCGTAACATACCAATAAAGATACGCATCCTTTTCTATTAAAATGCTAACATAATCATAATTCTGAAATGGCATATGGGCAGCAAGGAGCCACACTGTTTGGCCTGAAATATTTGCCTGGTCCAAATATCAACAAAGGCGGCCAGGTAACTACCGGGCCGCCTTTGTTATCTTCCTTTAAAATTATCCGTTAATAAAAGGAATCATAATCCCCTCTCAGGAAAAGCCATTGGAGAATAGGCAATCCCTTATTGTTGGTAGTGGAAGCCCAGGGATTGCCAGGGCCCAATTGCCAGTTCAAGATGGAACTATAATTATTCATATCCTGTAAAAAGGCCGTTGTCTTAGTTTCCCCGTCGTAAGCGGTTTCTTTTACGGTTACTTCCCCGGTAACATAACTGCCGGGAGAAACGGGACTTCCGTTCTTGGATACCACCACTTTTTCGGAAGCCCAGCAGTTTTCGCCCTGGGCAATAATGCCATTCACCAATCCCATTGCCGATGAAATGCGCCCTGCTGTTCCTCCGCCTACATTGCTTACCGATTCATTGAAGGCTACCAGTCCTTTAAATTTAATATCGGACCAGCCTACTACGCCGCCGGCGCCTTTGCCGGAACTGGTGTTTGATACGATCTTGCCGCTTGCAAAGCAGTTTTCGACCTTGCCCCCGTCGTAGTTGATGCCAACAATGCCGCCTGCGCGGGAGTTGGCTGATCCTGTATTTGTAGCAGTTACCGCTGCTGTAGAAAAGCAATTGGAGATCCTGCTGATGTTGGTGCCATTGGGTTTCCCGATATTCCCAACCAGGCCGCCTACGGCATCGGTACCTATCACTTTACCTGTGGAAAAGCAATTTTCAAGGATGCCGGTCTTCACCGGTTTATCGGGAGCGCGTAACCCCAGGTAGCCGGCAAAGGCGCCTGCGCCATTGGACGATTCGATGTCCACATTTACCAGGCCCAGGTTTTTACAGGAACCGAACAATACGCCAAAGAAGCTGCCATAGGCGGATTTTGCTACTTTCAGATTTTTGATGATGTGACCATCGCCGTCGAAATGCAGGTACCTGGCATAGGGATCCACGTTGTTAAGAGGCCCCCAGTTTTGCCCGGTCATATCAATATCGGCGGTTAGTTTGAAATAGAAGGGATTCGTTTCCGTCTGGCTCCAGTTGAGTGTGCGCATATTTTGCAGATGCTGGGCCGTAGCAATAAGGTATGGATTATTCGCCGTGCCATCGCCCCCTGCAAATTGGGTGTCGCTGCTTTTTTTCTTCACCAGGATGAAGGTCCGTAATATACGCTGGCCGTAGTGATCGTGTGTTCCGTTATCGGAGGGATAGTTAACGATGCCATTGGGGCCTTTATCTTTAATAAACATGGTTGTAGAGCCGCCCCCGTCTAAATTCAATGCACTTTGCGGGTAGAAGTAGGTAGCCATAAACTGGGTGGCTTCTTTGGCCGTCATACCGGCGGATTCCTGGAAACGCCCGTCAATAGTAACCAGCAATAACTTTTTATCTTCCGTTAAAGCAACCAGGGTTCTTGGGTTTCGCAAACCCTGGTGACGCCTGTAATCTTCAGCGTTCAGGCTGCCAAGATCAATTCCCGTTACATCGCCCACAAAATCTTCTCCCACTTTTTTATAATTATCTATCAGCATCGGGGAGCCGGAGAACATGTTAAGGTAAGGAGACTGTAAGTAACTTTCTTTGGTACCATATTCAATTTTCGCATCCGCTCCTGAATTATAAAAAATAGCGCCTTCGTGCTTCCAGAAGCGCAAATGCCCGCTGTCCAGCGTAACCGGCGACACCACGTTGCCATTGGTTTTAATGAAGCTGGCTTCCATTTCGTAAGTGCCGTTAATACCAACCACCGCATCGTAGTTTTTAGCTACAGAGGAGAGCGTATCGAGGCTTGATAGCGAAACAAACTGCAGTTCGTAATCAGGGTTATTTAAATTCACTTCCACCACATTCACGAACTGGTTGGCCGTTTGTGTTTGCACATATTTTGCAAACTGGTAGTGGATCAAACCATTGGCCAGCGTGTCGATCACCCACCCGTTCTTGTCTTTTAACGTTTCGGGGTTTAACGGGGGCTGCGGCTCCTTTACTTCGGGAAGCAGGTTACCGTATTTTGAATTATCTAAAATTGATTTGCTGCAACCCGCGCCTGATAACAGGATAAAAAGCAGCAGGTAGTTGAATATATTATACTTGTTCATGACGATTACCAATTTGGATTTTGTTTTAAAACGCCGTTTGATAAATTAATTTCTTCAGAAGGGATAGGATAGAGGTAATCCCTGTCTTCCCGGAAAGTTCTGCTGATATTGCCATGCGCAATGATATTGCCTTTGTTGCCTTCCGACAGGATAATATCTTTTCCTACTTCAAGGAAAAGGCTGGCAGACGAACCCGGTTTGGCGCCTTCATACAAACAAACATCGATAGTGCCGTTATTATCCAGGTCATAATTGCCCAGTCCCTTGAAATACATTCCCCGGAAAGGCTTTTCAAAACGTTTCCCCACCTTCCAGCGCATTACATCGTAATAGCGGTGTCCTTCCATTACCAGTTCTACACCACGTTCCCGCCTGATTTCCAGGATAACGCCCTTATTTGTTCCAGACACATTGGGATATCCTGTTTCTGCGTTGCTTAAATAAGGATCGGGGTTTGCATTGGCGGTGGCCAGGTTCAGCTTTGGCATACTCACGCGGCCGCGCAACAGGTTGAGCGATTTATCGAGGTCGCCCTGTGTTAATGAACCCAGTTCCGCTTTTGCTTCTGCAAAGTTCAGGTAGGTTTCCGCGATCCGGAAAAGCGGGATATCCGTAATGCTTTTTCCATTGGCATCATTCGCCTGCTCCATGGCATATTTGGTTAAGTGGTATCCTGTTATGGTGTAGGAGAGGTTAGGAGCTACTTTTGCGGTGCTGTTGATACGCGTATAGCCGGGAGTGCGGATGGTTTGCGCCAGCCGTGGATCACGGTTCTGGGTTTCTTCCGTAAACTCTTTTTTATCGTAATTCAGTAAGTCGGTAAACCGGCCTCCGGAAGAGGTGAGGTACGAATTGACAAAAGTTTTGGATAAGCCAGGCCGGCCCTGGGTACTTGCATTTTCATAATTCTGTACATTATGGAACAAGCCGAGTGCGTCATCATAATCCCTGGCAAGGATCACTTCCTGGCCAATAGCTTTGGTGTTGGCAAAAAGATCCTGGTAGGGTGTGGCGCCTGTTTTATACAGGGTATAACCCCCGTTATCGATCAGCTGCTCCGAAGCCTCAGCGCATTGTGTTAAATACTTTTCTGCATCCGGTAAACCATGGTATTTCCGGAAGGTGCCTTCAAACAGGCATGCTCTCGACTTCAGGGCTAAAGCCGTCCATTTGTTTACCCGGTAAACATCTTTTGTTTCCGGTAAATAACCGATGGCAAAATCCAGGTCCTGTATGATGGAATCTGCGATCAGGTTCCTGGAATCCCTGGGTTTAAAGAGCTGCGCATCGTCCGATGCCAGTACAGTATTGAACCAGGGTACTTCTCCAAAGCGTTTCAGCTTTTCGAAATAAAAATAAGCCCGGAAGAATTTAGCCAGCGCATCGTAGCGGTTGCGTACACTGAGGTCTGCAGTGTGCGATGAATTAGCCAGCAAATAATTGATCCGGCGCAGGGCATCCCATGACCATCCTCCTCCTGTAGACGGCACCATCCGTTGCCCTGAAACGGATTCATTCAGGGGTGTAATGATGATCATGTCGGCATTTTCGTTATAGATGCCAGGGCCGTCTGGAAGAATGTCCTGGTAAAATTTATTGCTGTATAACCTTAATTCCTCTTCATTGGAGAAATAGGTGCCGGGCGATAAAGCGGCCAGGGGTGTTTTATCCAGGCTGCATGAAACAAGCAGGAATAAACATGCTCCCAACCAAAGCGCTTTTGTGTATATGTTTTTTTTCATTGTATTAATTATTAGAGGCTGATGTCTAAACCGAACAGGAATGTTTTTGCCCAGGGATATGTTTTAGCTGTGCTGGTGGAAACATTGTAGCTGTTTTCCGTAGAAGCCTGTTCCGGGTCGATGTACTTACTTTTCAACTTCGTAAACGTGAGCAGGTTTTCACCGCTGAAGTAAACGCGCAGGCGCGACAGGCCCGCTTTAGCCGCGATAGCCGCCGGGAGTGAATACCCGATGGTAAGATTTTTCAGACGGGCATACATCAGGCTTTGCAGGTACCTGGTATTAGCCACACCCAGGGAACGGTTGGTAGCGTTCAGTGCAATATATCCACGGGGCCGGGGGAAATATGCATCGGGATTGTCTTCACTCCATACCTTGCTCAGGAAATCTTTCGGAATAAAAGTGGCATAAGGCCGTGAGTAAGGGCCCCAGAAATTAATGGCTTCGGTGCCCGGGTACCAGTCCTGTTTACCAACTCCCTGTATGAAAACGGATAAGTCGATATTATTCCAGTTAGCGCCTGTAGTGAAACTGAAGTTGTAACGCGGCAACGAGTTGCCTATTATTTTACGGTCGCCGGGATTATTCCGTGTATTGTCGCCCATGGAAATGATCTTATCGCCGTTCAGGTCTTCAAATTTCAGATCACCCGCGTGTAATCCCTTATCTATGGCCGAAGTATTGATAATGGTATTTACGGAGCGTTGGTCAACGGCGTAGTTGGCGGCCTCTTCATCGGTTTTGAAGTAGCCATTTACTTCATAGCCCCATATGTCTCCCAGTGTTTGCCCTTCGTAGAAGTTAGCCAGGTTTTTATTGGGATTGTCGAACCGGGTGATCTTAGAAGTATTATCTCCCAAGCCGATGCCTGCGTAGTAGTTGAAAGTTTTACCTGCCAGTTCGAAACGGTCTTTCCAGTTGATGCTCAGTTCCCAGCCTTTGGTTAAAAGATCCGACGCATTTTCTTTGGGAGTTGCGGCGCCATAATAAGCCGGGATGGTTTTACCTGCGGTTAACATATTCAGTGTTGCCCGACGGTACACATCTCCTGTAACGGTTAGTTTTGAATCAAACAGTTCCAGGTCTAATCCCAGGTTGGCGGTGTTTACCGTTTCCCAGGTGAGAGATGTGGAGTTGGGGGCGCTTTCGGTGGAATACGGCGCCACGGTTCCATCTCCGAATGAATATTTCAGCACGCCGCCTGCATTGATTGTTTGCAGGTAATCATAATACCCCACCTGCTGGTTGCCGAGTGAGCCATAGGAAGCGCGTATCTTCAAGCCGTTCAGCGTACGCTGATCCCATTGCTGGAAAAAATTTTCCTTATCTACTCGCCAGCCGCCGGAGAAGGAGGGGAAGAAACCAAAACGCCTGCCTTTTGCAAACCTGGAGGTACCGTCATATCTTCCGGCTGCTTCAAACAGGTATTTATCTTTATAGGCATAGTTAACCCTGTAGAAGGTACCGAACAGGGCATAGTCGTTCTGCCCCCCGTTAATTTCAAATACATCGCCGGTGGCGGTTTCAAAATCGTTTAACTGGGTACTAAGCAGCCCATTCCTGGCTACTTTGATATCTTTTAAATATTTCGTTTCGTAATTGTACCCGGCCATCAGTTTAATATCATGATCTGCGTTGATCACTTTGCTATAGGTAGCATAGGTATTTGTGGCCTGGTATTCATGGTTGGTCTGGATTTCGTATAGCCGGTTATTACCGATGCCCGATGTAATAGTGAGCACTTCGCCCGGGTATTTGGAATAAGGAATGTTTACCGAGCGGTTCATGGTTTGGTAGTTGTAGTGTGTGAACCGGTAGCTGGAGCGGATATCCAGGCCTTTCAACGGCCGGAGCACCACTTCAAAAGTGGGTGTAAACTCATTTACTTTATCCTGGTTCCTGTTCAATCCCTGGCTGAGCATAGCAGAATATCCATCCATTACACTATAGTTGCTGATGGTGGTTTGATACACATAGGTACCATCAGGATTCACCGGCACAATACTGGCGAGGCCGTGGATCACTGAAGAGTTAAAAGTGCTTTCCACACCTCCTGCCCCGGGATAAGCATAAGCAGAGTTGAAGTAAGAAATATTTGTGTTGATGTCCAGCCATTTCTTCACTTTAAAATTCACTTTTGAACGCAGGTTATACTGCCTTACGTTATCTGTATTCTGGCGGAAGATCCCATCCTGGTTATAATAATTCCCTGAAAGGCTATAGTCAATTTTATCAGAGCTTCCTTTGATATCGATATTATGGTTTTGCATAGGCCTGGCCGAATTGAACAGGTATTTATACCAATCTGTATTGGCGTAATACACGTAGCTATCCCTGCCATCCCTGTTCTGTACAACCACCCATGGTCTTTCGGGGTTCTCTGTTTTATCGTTCCGCCTTATCCATAACTGGTAGTAATCATCTTCATTATAGTTGGTATAAGGTGTGCCTGCATAGTTGGAGAAAAACAGGTCATTGATTGAAGCGGAGTAATAGCCCCGGGTTTCAAAGTTGGTAGAAGTGGTAGGAGCGCTCCAGGATGTTTGACCGGAATAAGAAATAGACGCACGGTTCTTATTGCCGTTTTTGGTGGTTACCAATATAACGCCATAGGAAGCGCGGGCGCCATAAACAGCAGCGGCAGAAGCATCTTTGAGCACGGTGATGGACTCTACATCGGATGGATTTATGCGGTTGATATCTCCTTCAAAACCATCGATGATCACCAAAGGGGCTGCATTGTTTGATATGGAGTTAACTCCCCTGATGTTAAAACTTCCCGTTGCACCTGGCCGGCCTGTTGTAAATTTAACCTGGAGGTTAGGCACGGTACCTTGCAGCAATGATGATAAGTTGGCTGCGGGACGGCTTTGCAATAATTTTGAATCCACTACGGTAGTAGCCCCGGTAAGACTTCCTTTCTTTTGTGTACCATAGCCAACTACTACGATCTCGTCAATTTTGCTGGTAGAAGGTTCCAGCTGTACAATGAGGTTGGTTTCATTACCGATGCTAACCTCTTTCATGGTAAAGCCCACCATGGTGAACCGCAGGCCCGTTGCGCTGGCCGCAAGCTGCAGGCTGAATACACCATTGTCTTTACTCACTGTTTGCGCCCCTTCGCCAATTGTGGTAATGGATACGCCTACCAAAGGATTGCCTTCCTGGTCCAATACCCTGCCCGTGATGATCTTATCCTGAACCACCGCGGGAGCAGATGCCTGGTTGCTTCTTTGTTCACGTCTGCTTAATATGATGTTTTTGTCGATGATTTTATAGTTGAGCTGGTAACGGTCCAGCACATCTTTTAAAGCCTGTTCAAAGGCCGTTTTTTTATACGCCACATCGAAACGCTGTTCACCGGAGATCTGCGATTCATTATAGAAGATGTTGTAGCCGCTTTGTTTTTGTACCTCCCTCAGAAATTGCGACAGGCTGATATTACTCTTCTTCAGGGTGATGGTTTGCCCGAAAGCAAGCGCCTGCACATGCAAAGTACCTGCCAGCAGCAGGGGTATCGCTAAAGACAATTTCATGAGAATGGCAATTTTGTTCGGAGCGCAGCCCTTCGCAAAGGGGCGATCCCGTTGGTTTTTTTTGTACATTTGTGTTGATTGATTGTTAAGTGATACTACATGATGGTCAATCCAATGTCTTTTTGACAATTCAGGAGCGGTGCAACGCTCCTGAACTTTTTTGGTTCCTGCGAGTTTTTTATTCCATAACGATGATCCTCCTTCCATCCCGTTTAAAGTGAATGTCTCCTGTTAATGCTATGGTGGCGAGTAACTTATCGATCTGTTCAAATTTGGAGATCGTACCCGAAAAAAAGTTGTTGGTAAATTTTCCTTTATATTCTACCTCTACATCATACCAGCGGGCAATACTGCCCATTACTTCTTTAATGCCTGCCTTGTCGAAGGAGAAATTGCCATTTCTCCAGGAGGTAGCGTACAATGGGTCTACCGGGGTCACAGTAAAGCTGTTATGCTGTTCCTGGTAAACAGACTGCTCATTGGGCCGGAGAATTTTTGCAGGGTTATTCCCGTTGAGGGCCTGCAGTTTCACCTTGCCTTCCACCAAAGTGGTGGTAATGCTGTTATTAAAGCTGTTAATGTTAAAGGCGGTTCCCAGTACTTCCAGCTGCTGTTTGCGGGTTAGCACTATAAAGGGCAGGGGCTGCCCGTTTTTGCTGTATTTAGCCACATCAAAGTATGCTTCCCCGTCCAGTTCCACCTGCCTGTTTTTATCCTGGAAGCTTACGGGGTACCGGAGAGAAGTTTGTGCGTTCAGCCAAACATGGGAGCCGTCTGGCAATTCAACCTGGTATTCTCCGCCCTTTGGGGTAACGATGGTATTGTAAACAGGTTTGTTGTCCTGGCTGGCGGCTGCTATGGCCCGGTAGCGGATTGATCTATCTTTTCCTTTAACGATCTGGATGGATCCCCTTTGGATGACCGTATCCCCGCTGATCTTTTCCAGGTCAATGCTTGTTCCGTCGTCAAATATAATTTTGGCCCGTTCGCTTCCCGGTACTACAGCTGCCTGCGCAAAGCGGGCTACAGGCGCTTCTTTCTTTAACGACAGCCAGTTTTGTGTTATTGCCATCCAGCCGGCGCCCAAAATGATGATAACGGCAGCGGCTACCCGCATCCACGTAGTGTTGCGATGATACCACTTCACTGTGGCTGCGGGTTTTATACGGGAGTCGTCCAGGATGTTATGATAGATCCTTTCCCGGTCGGCCGCCGCCACGGGAAGGGGATCCGTTGCTTCCTGCTGCATGTTTTCCCATACATCTCCCAGCAGGCCTGCGGCATCATCGCTGTTCAGCAAGGCGCGCAACCTTTCCAGTTCGGCTGCTGTACACTGATTTTGTTGATATCGTTGAAAGAGGTATTTCAGTTCATCTTCATCCATGACATGGCTTTAATAGGTACACGCATGAAACCGGATGATGTACCAATCAAAGAAGAAATATTTTTTTAAAGCCTGCAGAAGTGCATTGAAGGAAGGTTTTAAGGCTGCTCAAAAGAAGAGCTTATAGATGAGCATCGCCAGGAAAAGTATTTTTTCCAGTTTAAGGCGTATGAATTTGGAAGCTAAACTAAGGTGATTTCTGACCGTATTTTTAGAAAGACCGGCTTTTTCAGCGATCTCCTGGTAGGAATAACCCTCCAGTTTATTCATGCGGTAGATTAATTGCTGCTGCGGGGGTAATTCTTCCAATACCTCACTCAGTATGCCTTTCAAGTATTTCCCGTCTAAAGCCACTTCGGTTGGCTGGTCATATTCCTGCCAATTCTTTTTCCACTCGTTCTGGTACTCCTGCCTCACTACTTTTTTCCGGTAGAAAGAAATGGCCAGCCGCTTGGCTGTTATATACAGGTAGGGAAAAAAGCCATCACAATCTTTTATTTTGTCGCGGTGCATAAAGAGCTGGATAAAGGCTTCCTGGGTAATTTCTTCTGCTTCTTCCTTATTCCGGCAAAACCTGAATACCTTTTGGAAGATCAGATCGTAGTACAGGTCAAATATTCTACTAAAAGCCCGTTCGTCGCCTTCTTCAAACAGCGCCAGATCTTCATGCGTTAAAGCAATGCCTTTAGTATCCATTGTGTAGCTTCTTTTATCGAATTTTGGCTGACAAGATAAACCGATTCATTTATCCCTGCGGTAAATCTAACATGAAGTTTATATTAAAAATCATGTTTAGGTGGAATTTTAATAATATGTTCATCTGTAAAGTAAAAATAAAAAAATATTCTTCAAACACAAGTTGAGAGTGGATAGTATTGTTGCACGTAATTTGTAAAGAACCCGATCTATATCTATATTATATATATTTGCTTTGACCTAAGTAATTTAAAATAATATGATGAAGCCATTTTTGTTCCTCTCAGCAGGCATTTTTATTTGTTGTACTACCCATCAGAATAAGTTGATCCAGCATAAGAACTGGCGCATGTATAAAGAAGTTTTGAATGCCAGGGATGCCAAAATGGATACTACTTATGTAAAGTTTAAAGATTTCAGTAAGATTGAATTTCTTCAATTTAATAGCAGCAAAGCGCTTACAATTCGTTATTATGGGGATTCCAGCGTTTATAATTATGAGATAGCCGATAGTGTTTTAAGCTTTTGGCCGGAAGGAAACGAGAGCCGGGTAGATGAATACAGGATACAACTGTCCACGAAAGACAGCCTTGTATTAAGACGGGTGGAAACCTGGGGAAATGAAAGCCCGTTAAGGCTTGAAGCGACCTGGCATTTTTTTGCTGTTAAATAATGAAGGCCTTGTAGCAGGCTTTTCATAAAACCCGGATATTATGTTCAATGAAAAGATACTTTTTTGTGTTACCCTGATATGCTTCGCTCTTGGCTGCAGGGGCCGGCAGGAAGAAGAACGGCTGGCGCAGCGGGAGCAGGCCTTACTTGAACGGGAAAAGGCCTTTGCTGCAAAGGAAGCGGATTACCTGTCGCTGTTGCGGTTAAGGGATAGCCTTCTTTCACAAAAGGACACGGCTATTGTACAATCGTCCTGGCCGGAGGTGGTGGCAGGTACCTGGAACAGTAAGGTTATTTGCCAGGAATCCAATTGTACGGATTATGTGATTGGCGATCAGCGTTCGGATACGTGGGAGTTTGCCAGCGATTCCAGCGGCCTGTTTACCCGTGTAATGAATGGTAAGCAGCTGGTGCGTACATTCTCCGGCAGTTTTGACAGTAGTCATATTTACCTGCAATTTACCACAGACGCTACCGCGCCCAAAAAAGTGGATAGGCGTGTGATACTCGATCAATGGGGAACCGATGTCGTTAAAGGTACCCAGGTGATCCGCGTTGCCAATGGTTGCAGCGCAAAATTTTCTGTTGAGCTGCTTCGCTCCGCAAACTGATTGCTTATGGTATTACTCAGTATCCATCATCTCAGCTTACCGGTAGAGGACCCCGTGCTGAAATTTCTGTTTGAGCTGATCATTATACTGGCAGCGCCTTTATTGCTGAATAAGATCAAAGTGCCCCATCTGCTGGGGCTTATCATAGCGGGCGCCCTGGTGGGGCCCAATGGATTTAACCTGTTATCCAGGGATGCCAGCGTAGTGGTTACAGGTACCACCGGGTTACTGTATATCATGTTCCTGGCGGGACTTGAAATAGATATAAGTGATTTTAAGAAGAATAAATGGAAGAGCCTTACTTTTTCCGTATACACTTTTGCCATCCCATTTGTGATGGGATTTGCCGGCGGTTATTACCTTTTGCATTTCTCCATGCTTACTTCAATATTATTCGCCAGCCTTTTTTCTTCGCATACTTTAATCGTGTATCCGCTGATCAGCAAGCTGGGTATTGCGAGAAATGCAGCGGTGAACATCACGGTAGGAGGTACTATGATCACCGATGTGCTCTCACTCCTGGTGTTAGCCGTGGTGGTAGGAATGACACAGGGAGAAGTGGGCAGTGCTTTCTGGATCCGGCTTTCTGTGTCCATGTTGCTTTTTGGACTTATAGTGTTACTGGTTTTCCCGCTTATAGGCAGATGGTTTTTTAAACAGGTATCTGACAGGATCTCCCAATATATTTTTGTGCTGGTGATGATATACCTGGCCTCGGTGCTCGCTGAGCTGGCAGGTATTGAAGCCATTATCGGTGCATTCTTTGCCGGGCTGGCGCTCAACAGGCTGATCCCCCGTTCTTCGTCCCTGATGAACCGGGTTGAATTTGTAGGGAACGCCATTTTTATTCCTTTCTTCCTGATCAGCGTAGGAATGCTGATCGACTTCAAAGTATTTTTCAAAAGTTGGGAAACCCTGATGGTGGCCGGTATTATGCTGGTAGCTTCTATTGGCGGTAAATACCTGGCAGCAGTGGCCACCAGGAAAACTTTCAGGCTTTCGAAAGACGAGGGCACGCTTATTTTTGGTATGAGCTCCGCTTCTGCGGCTGCCACACTGGCTTCCGTGATGGTAGGGTACAACATCATTATTTCAGAAACAGCAGCCGGTGAGCCGGTTCGCCTGCTCAATGAACATGTGTTGAACGGCAGTATTTTGCTGATCCTGATATCCTGTACCGTTTCCTCCTTCATATCGATGGCCAGCGCGCAACGGATCGTGGAAGCAGACAGGGAGCGCACGGTATCGGGTGAACGCCCGGAAGAAGAGCGGATCCTGCTGGCGGTAAACCACGAGGAAACGGTGGAAAGAATGGTAAACCTGAGCTTATTGCTGAAAGCGAAAAGTAATGACGACCGGGTATTTGCGCTCAATGTTATTAATGAAGATAAAAATGAATCTTCTGTAAAAAATGCCGAAAAGATACTGCACCAGGCCACCGACACAGCAGCTGCGGCAGATGTACAATTGCAACCGCTCACCCGGTACGATAATGATGTTATTACCGGCATAGGCAACGTGGTGAAAGAACAGAAGATCACTGACCTTATTATTGGTCTTGAAGACGAAAAAGGCTTTTCGCCTTCTTTTGTTTATAACCTTTACAATGGCTACCTGCAAAATGAACATATCAATGTGCTGGTGTATCATGCTGCGCAGCCTGTATCAACCGTAAAGCGTTATGTAGTGCTGATACCTGAGAATGGAGGACGGGAAGCCGGTTTCTTCCACGCATTGCTGAGAGTATGGAATATCGGGCGAAACTCCGGTGCGCTGATGAGCATTTATGCCACGGGCGCCACCCTGGAAATTATCGGTCATATTTTGCAGAAGGCCAACATATCAGCGGAACTGAACCCAGTGAACAGTTGGAGTGAAGCGGAAGCCGCGGCGCTGCAGCTGGGAGAAGACGAAGCCCTCATTGTGCTGATGGCAAAAAGAGGCGGGATATCTTATTTCCCGCAGCTAAGCCTGATGCCTGAGTGGCTGAATCAGCATTTTTCAGGGAATAATTATCTTCTGATCTATCCTTTTTCAGAGGAAGCGGAAGCAATGGCGGAGAAAAGGGCTGTCAGCAACCATGGTGATTTCATGGAGATAGGTAAGGTGGTGGCCAGGTTATTCCGATGATCAATTGTTCTTATCATTGCTGTACTCATTATTTTCTTCATCCTCTGCACCAATCTACTCCCGGGCGTGGTAGCAGTTGAAATATAGCGTCCGTTTTCAGACACCAGGTGTTCATATACGGACATTTTTACCGGGAAGAAGCCCGGGAATGGCAGCTGTGGCCTGTCTTCCGGGTATGGCAATATTATTGTTTTCAAGGGAGAAACCAGTTAGCTATGTTAAGAAGTCATGCCCGGATTGCGTGGCGGAACCTGCTCAAGAATAAAACTTTTTCGTTCATCAATATAGTGGGGTTATCTACCGGTATGGCGGTAGCCCTGCTGATAGGTTTGTGGATCCATGATGAGCTTACTTTCAACAGGAATCATGAACATTACGATCGCATTGTAGCAGTGATGCAGCATCAAACCTTTAATGGGGTAACGGGTACGCAAACGGCTAATCCTTACCTGTTGGGAGAAGAGATCCGGAGTAAATACGGTAGCGATTTCAAGTATGTGATCATGTGTTCCTGGCCCAATAAGCATATACTGGCGTATAACAATAATGCTATTTCGCAGACGGGTAACTTTTTTGAACCAGACTTCCCCGAGATGTTAACGCTTAAAATGCTGAAGGGTACCAGGGGAGGGTTAAAAGACCCGGCATCCGTGCTGCTGTCGGCCTCCGCGGCAAAAGCATTGTTTGGCGATACCGACCCATTGGATAAGCTGATGAAACTAGACGACCGTATGACGGTGAAAGTGACCGGTGTATATGAAGATCTACCGTATAACTCCACA
>JBCNPS010000114.1:0-15280 GCA_039593235.1 Chitinophaga sp.
GGATAAAGAAGATCTCCTGGTAAAATTATTTATAGAAGAAGTATTGGAAACCTATGAAAAAGCGGTGCTGGAAAACTTTCATGCCGGCATGGATTTCGCAGCTGGCGTAAAAAAACTGTGGCAAAACAGCTTCCGCTACCTGACCCGCAATAAAACACATTTTGCCTTGTTGCAAAACGGGAAAACCTCTCCCCTGCTCAATAAAGCATACCAGCAGGCAAACATAGTACAGGGACAATATTTTAAACCGGTGCACCAGTTCTTCAAACAGCACATAAAACTGGGCGTGATCCGCAACTTCCATCACGATGTATACCGGGCTTTATTATTTGCCCCGCTGCTGGAACTGGTCAACGAATATTTTGATTATACAGAAAGACCCAAACAGATCATCACTGAAAAAGTGATACTCGATTGCTGCGAAGCCGTGATCAGGGGCATGCTGAAATAAATAAAACAAACAAGCACATGAACATCATTCAACACAAAAAAATAGCCATTACCGGCGGAGGCCCCGGTGGATTAACACTGGCCAGGATCCTGCAAATGAACCATGCAGAAGTGAAAGTATATGAACGGGATGTGAACAGGGAGGCACGCGTACAGGGCGCTACGCTGGACCTTCACGAAGAATCAGGATTAAAGGCACTGGAAGCTGCAGGGTTGATGGACGCCTTCAGGGCCAATTACCGCCCCGGGGCCGACCGGCTGCGCATTGTTGATAAACACGCCACCATTCTCCTCGACGATCACGAAAGTAGCGTAGACAAAGGCTCCCGGCCGGAAATTGACCGTGGCCCGTTAAAGGAAATATTGCTGGATTCCCTGCAACCGGATACCGTTGTATGGGACAGCCAGTTTATATCCATGCAACCACAGGGAGATGGCTGGGAGCTCACCTTTAAAAACGGCAGCACCGCTTACGCAGATATCGTAATTGCTGCAGACGGCGCCAACTCGAAGCTCCGTCCGTACATCACGCCCATCAAGCCTTTTTACTCAGGCGTAACCATCGTGGAAGGCGCCGTTTATGACGCCGCCACTGCCTGCCCAAATGTTTGGGCCCTGGTAAAAGGCGGGAAAGTATTTGCTTTGGGAGATGATAAATCCTTAATTGCAAGCACCAAAGGAAACGGCAGCCTGGCCTTTTATACCGGCGTAAATACCGCTGAAAACTGGTATCAAACCTGTGACATCAACTTCTCAGATAAAACACAGGTGCTGGCCTGGTTTAAAGCCGCCTTTACCGGTTGGGATCATATATGGCTGGAACTGTTTGAAAATGCCAACAGTGGCTTTACACCCCGTCCACAGTACTGCATGCCCTTTGATCAGACCTGGGAAGCGCTGCCAAACCTGACCATGCTCGGCGACGCCGCCCACCTCATGCCTCCCTATGCCGGCGAAGGCGTGAATATGGCTATGCTGGATGCGCTTGAATTAGGGCAATGCCTGACTGGCGGAAATTTTCCGGATGTGCATGCTGCAATTGCTGCGTATGAAAAAGAGATGCGTGTAAGAGCCGGAGAAACAGCGAAGATGACGATGGAGTCGACGAATGCGCTGCATTCGCCGGATGCGGTTGGTTTTATAATGAGTATAGTGGGATAAGCAGATTTTCCTACCTTTATTTTCCCGTAAGAAAATAATGCTATGAAAAACTACCTGTTGCTCGCCACTGCTATCATACTCCTGGCTGCCTTTCAGCCAGCCCCCACCGCTAAGTCCACCCTGATAAAGGACGTAACCCTCATAGACGGTAACGGCGGCGCACCCCTAACGCATACGGATATACTGATCAAAGACGGTAAGATTGCCGCTACCGGGAAAAACCTGCCAGCCGGCAACGCTAGGGTGATCGACGGTAGCGGTAAAACCGTGATGCCCGCTATCATCAGCAGCCATGTGCATATTGGTATGATGAAAGGTAATGATAACAGCAGCGATCCGTATACACGGGAAAATATATTATCACAACTGAAAAAATATGCCGACTATGGCATCACCAATATCCTGGTGATGGGGTCCGATCAACCTATGTTGTTTGCCTCCGGCCTGCGCGACTCTTCTGTGAACGGCTTGCTGCCGGGAGCCCGGCTCTTCTCCGCGGGATATGGCTTTGCAGCCGCAAAGGGCGGCCCGCCGATGAAGTATGTAAAACACCCGTCCACGGTAGCAGAGGCCACCGCTCAACTGGATAGTGTGGCGCTGCTGAAGCCTACGGTAATAAAAATGTGGGTAGATGATTTTGGAGGATCAACACCTAAAATGGACCCCGCTATTTACAAAGCAATTATTACACGCGCACATTCCCATCATATTCCCGTAGCATCGCATCTCTTTTACCTGGCGGATGCAAAAAGCCTGGTGGCTGATGGACTGGACATCATTGCACACAGTATCCGCGACCAGGAAATTGACGCCGCCTTACTGCAACAAATGAAGGCTAAAGGTGTGATCTATATCCCCACTCTTTCGCTCGATGAATATGCGTATATCTATGCCCGTAAGCCGGAGTGGATCAATGATCCTTTCTTCAAAGCATCCCTGGAACCCGGTGTGTATGAGATGATCACCTCTCCTGCCTACCAGGAGAAGCTGAAAAATTCTCCCTCCTATCAACGTAATCTTCATGCGTTTGAAACGGCAATGAAGAACGTAAAAAAGATTGCAGGCGCCGGCATCATGGTAGCGCTGGGCACCGACTCCGGCGCACAACCGGTACGCACACAGGGATTTTCCGAGCATCTTGAAATGGAGCTGCTGGTACAGGCGGGACTTACTCCCTTACAAGCCATTACCATTGCCACAAAAAATGCGGCTACCGCCATGAAAATAAATGACCGCTACGGCACCATAGAAAAAGGTAAAACCGCTGATCTCATCATCCTGGATGCCAATCCTGCAGAGGATATTAAGCATACCCGGAAAATAGCGGCGGTATATAAAGCCGGTGAAGAAATAAGCAAAGGCCCCCTGCAGCCATAGTGCGCCTGCGTACACTGTGTGTTCATTTTTGATACAGGTTTATTTATTTTTAAATATATAAGAAGATCAGTATTAAATCCATGCCAAATGGCACCTTCTTAGGATAAGCCTGTTTCAAAAAACAACCATGAAACAATTTATCCCGCTGTTCTTCCTGTTCTTATCAACCATTTACACGCAGGCACAGGTAACAACAGACAATGTCCGTAAAACCAAAGTAGACAGTCTCGTGCAATCCGCGTTGGTTACTTTTATGCAGGATACCCACCGCGTTAGCGCGGAAGTTGGGGTGTACACCGGCGGACAAACCTACATTTACCGCTACGGCAAAACAACGCTGCCAGGTATCAATACCCCATATGAAATTGGTTCTATCTCCAAAACATTTACCGGGTACTTACTGGCAAAAGCAGTTGTAAACAAAAAGGTGAAACTGGACGACGATATACGGTTTTACCTGAACGGAGATTATCCCAATCTTCAGTATAAAGGCCGCGCTATTCAGCTGAAACATCTTATCACACATTTTTCAGGATTGCCTTTCCTGCTGCCCGATAGCCGTGACCTGTTCCAGCAGCCGGAAGATTCCATTCCCGGTATTATCAACGCACAGCAAAAGGATTATTCTACAGCCGCTTTCCTGAACGACCTTCACCAGGTGCAACTGGATACTGTACCCGGTTATCATTTTAAATATTCAAACGCCGGCGCACAATTACTGGGTATCATACTGGAACGCATATACGGTATGTCGTATGCCGAACTGGTTAGAAAATTTATCACCCGCCCACAGCATATGAAACATACTACCGCCCTGCTGCCGGATAATGCCGCTAAAGGATATAACCACGAAGGCCGCATCATGCCTTACAATCCCCCTATGCTGGCTGCCGCAGGAGGTATTTATTCTTCTGTAGATGATATGCTTCAATATATCCGGCTGCATGCAGAAGAGACTGATCCATCAGCGAAATTAACCCACCAGCCGGCCTGGGGCGATATCAACAATTTTGCCATTGGCTTAAACTGGCAGATGAATAAAACCAGCAACGGCTTCCGCAGGATCTGGCAAAGCGGCGGCACGTTTGGTTTCGCCAGCTATTGCGTAGTATATCCTGAGCGGAATACGGGTATTGTGATATTAACGAATGAAGCGGATAACACGGCGCAGGAAGCATTGGGCGTGGCAGCGGGGAAGATATTTGAAGGGTTGGAGTAGAGAGTTTTGGCTGCGGATCGAAATCGATCCGCAGCCAAAACTATCCCTGAAATCTTTTTAGTCTTACCCCACAAGAAATCGTAACTTCACCAATGAACAACATAAAAAAGAAAGGCCCTGTAAAACCTGTATAAGCCCGGCTAAGCAACAACTGTGTATTATTCTTCTCCATTTATAATACCGTTATGAAAACACTCCTACTCCTGTTCCTGCTGCTTCCCCTGATATCATCAGGCTTTGCTGCCGATACCGTTCCGTACTTTTACTTCACTCCCGCAGACGGTGCAAAAATACTGGGGCAAAACGCACTCCTTACCCTGAAAACGGAAAAACAAGGGCGTGATGCTGTAAAGTACCGCTGCGCTTTTACCGCTGTAGAATCAGACCCTGTTTCCGGCGAAACCGGCAATGTATTCTATAACTATGAACAGTATGATTCCGAAGCCGCGGCAGAAAAAACCTATACCGGCATACTGGACGATAACCGCCGCAATGGCAACATACAATTGCTGAACAATACCGGCGATGAAGGCTTCTTCCAAAGCGACGCCAACAACTTTCAGCTGATCATGGTAAGAAAAAGAGATAAAATTATCAGGATGAAAGTGAACGGGGTCACCAGCGCCACTTCTTTAACCGCATTAAAAGAAACGGTTAACAGGATAGCTGCCACCTTATAACCTCCACGCTGAAACCGGACAGAAATTATAACAATAGTACCAATTATAAGCAATGAGAAATAACAAACTGTGTTATTACCAATCCTTTCCTTACAGGCATATGATCCGATGGCTGGATACTTTTGTTTCACTTTAATGTTTCCACTTCGGTTACAATCCAAAACTACCCAATGGCGGAAAAGCATAAAAACAAATCCGCCGGTTTTACCGCTTTTTGCCGGAATCCGCCGGAATCTTTTCGGGGCTGAATTATTCATAGTGTATGGGGAATGTATGGGGAAAGCATGACAAGAGTATAACCAGGAGCATCGGAGTGTATCGGGACAGTATGATGAGTATATGGGGAGTACTACACATAGACCACTCCTAAGCTACTGAGAAGTATCGGAGAAGTATCAGAGATACAGGTAAGCAATAACCGGCATCTCAAACGCAAAACGGTCAGCTACCTCTAAACGGAGCAGCTGACCGCAGATAAACAAAGGGAAACTACAACCCCTTTCCAAATTCCGGCGCCGGCTTATCATACCAAACCCTTTGCGAACTGAGTGTCGGCAAATCCTGCGCATTAGGCGTAAAGCCCTGTTGCTGCATGGCCGCATTCCAGTTGGCCCGGTTTACCTCCCCGGGGTCTGTTAGCCAGAACCGGCGTGGAATCAGCTCATTAAAGGTTTCCCTGCCGTAATAGGCGGAACCGGTTTTAGGATACCCGGTACGCCGGCAAAATACGTACGCCTCATTAGGTTGGCGATACATACTCAGAAAAGCCTGTACATAAATCCTTTCAAGATTATTGACACCGTTAAATTTCACCTGTGCGTTATTCTGGTAGGCTTCTATTTCTGTGAGCCCGGTGCCGGTATAAGCAGTGGTGGAACCCGCTGCTACTGCAATGGCATTCATGGTTTGAATGGAAGATGCAATGCCTTTGTTATACCAGTCTTCCGCGGTTCCTTTGGTATCCACGCCACCTGCGTATCCTTTCTGGATAAATTCTGCTATATAAAAACAGGTTTCCGCATAAGTAACAGGTACATCCAGGAAATTACCGGTGGCCTGGTTCAACTTCGGAGAAAAGAACCGGCGGTTAATAGCAGATATCAGGTTGTACTTGGTATATTGGCTGACAATAAATCCATTCCCGATATAAGCCGCCACGGTGGGATTGGTGGTCCAGTCGGCCGGACCGCCCTGGTACATGATCAGCGGATCATTGGGATTGATAAAAGCCGGCAATGTAACGTTATACTTCGCCAGCGAATCCTTGTAACTGCCCACCAGGTCGTTCTTTTCAAAGTATACCGGTAAACGCGGGTCTGCGCTTTTTTTCATGAAGGCCATAATGGAAGTAGTAGCATAACGGCGGCTGCGGTAATCTATATCAGCGCCATTGCCAAATGGCGTATAGGTGCTGTTAAGATATTTCACCTGTGATGCATCATCGTTAATGGGGCCGGTGGCGTCTTTCATCACTTCCTGGAAAATGGCCTGGCATTTGGCTTTATCGGCGTTCTCTAACCTGGCGGCTATACGAAGTTTGAGCGTGTTTGCCAGCTTCACCCATCTTACCCAGTCGCTCTGGTAAAAAATATCCGATTGACCATAACTTACCTGCGCAGGCAGCGAATTATCTGAGAGCACTTTAATGGCCGCATCCAGTTGGGAAAGCCAATTGTTCATCAGGGTAGGCTGCTCGTCGTATACGGGTCCGTATTGCGACTGGTACCGTCCTTCAATGGCCTGTGAATAAGGAATGGAGCCGTTCATATCTGTTACCTTCAAACCGTGAAGCACCTGCAATACATAAGTGACCATGGCAATCTTCTGGTACTGGTCTTTGTTGGGCATTTCATCTACCTGCTTCCTGATCTCAAATAAATTAGGAAGGATCTGAAGATAGTAATTATTGTAACGTGTGTTTACGTTGTTGGTGATTTCGTACGGACTGGAGGTAACATGCTGTGTAAAGCGCATCAGCTGTTCCATACTTTCCCATACCCATTCTGTGCCCTGGTAAGTAATGATCTTATCTTCCGAATAACTGAGCAGGAACTTTACATCCGGCTTCGATACCAGGCTTGGATTGGTATTGATATCCCCGAAGTTTTTAGAGCAGGAGCTGGATCCGAGCAGCGCGAGTAACAGACCGGTTTTTATATATTGATGCAATGTATTTTTCATGATCTTGATTTTTTGTTTGTACAATTTATTTTTCCTTAGAAGCCAACCCTGATAGTACCTGCAATGGATCGTACCATTGGCAGAAATCCTTCTTCCCCGGAGAATGCCGTGTTGTTGGAATTGTTGGAAGCAGGATTGTAATTATAAGGCAGTGAATTGTACAGGTATAACAGATCGCGGCCTACAATCGCCACGCTAAGATTGTTCAGCATTAGTTTCTTACAGATAGCCGGTGAAAACTGGTATGCTAAAGACACCTGTCTCAAAGAGATCCATGAATTTTTCTTTATCCAGAAATCGGAAACACCGGTGGAAGAAGAGCCATAGCGGTAAAAGAACTGCGGCGCATGGGTAGGTTCCACCAATCCTTTTTCATATGCCTGCTGGTAGGTCATACCGCCTACATTTACCTGTTGCCCGTCGGGCAGGGTTACCATCTGCCCTTTTGCAAATACGCCATCGGGGATGATACCGTCATCATAGGTTTGCTGATCATACTTGCTGGTCCAGGTAATACCGCCGTGATCCGCATCCCTGCCCTGCAGGGTATTGGGGAATACGCCGGTGTGCGTGCCATAACGATAGGTAAGCAATACAAAGTCGCCGCCGAATTTACCATCCAGTAACACGTTCAGTGAAATGTTCTTAAACCGGAAAGTATTGCTCCATCCTGCACGGAACTTGGCATTGATATCCCCTACATCCTGCAGGGTGTTACTGCGGGCGGGGAACCCGGCGCGGGCATCGGAACGCCAGGCCAGTTCAGGCTTGCCGTTGTTGGGATCATCTATCGGGTTACCATTGGCGTCAGTGGCCTGGTAAGCTTTTGAATGGATAGTAGTGCGAAGGGTACCGTATGATTTACCTACAATAGCCCAGGTACTGATCTCTCCTACATTGGCTTTCAGGTCGTACTCTGTGCGGCCCGGGTACAGGGATTTGATCAGGTTCCTGTTAAGCGAGTAATTGACGTTGGTGTTCCATTCAAAATTTTTGGATTTCACAGGTGTTCCATCTACCATTACTTCCAATCCCCTGTTCTGGATATTTCCGGCATTGATAATAATGCCTTCCAGGCCGGATTCCGGCGGGGTGCCTATATCCAGGATCTGGTTTTTGGTGTTATCCTGGTAAACGGATACGTCGAAGCCTATACGACTTTTCAGGAAACGCATTTCAATACCCAGCTCTTTGGCCACTTTTCTCTCAGGCTTCAGATCAGGTACCAGGGCAATAAATTTTCCGGTAAGCGGATCGGGATAGCGGCTGTAGGTAGAGATGGGAAGATCTATACCACCGGAAGAAGTATACCCGTTAAAGGCAAATCCGGGGTTGATGGTGAATGGGTCGGTATCATTACCCAGCCCGGCTATGTTACCTCTCAGCTTACCAAAGGTGATCCATGCCGGCAGCTTAAACGTTTCGGAGAACAACCAGGATACGCTCACTGCCGGGTACTGGTAAAAGTAGTTACCTGTACCATTGGTATAGGTAAGTGCAGAGGACCAGTCGCCGCGGAAGGTACCCTGTACAAACAACTGGTTCTTCCAGGCCAGGTCCACGCTGGCATAAATGGAGTTGAATGCTTTTTTGCTTTTCAGTCCGCCTTCTGCTTTTGGTTTTTCTACTGAGTTAGCGAGGAAGTAGTTGCCCGGATAACTGAGCCCGCCTACCGTTTCGCTGTAGTTATAGGTGGTTTGGAAACGTTGGGTTTCACCGCCTATGTACCCGCTGAGGTCCAGGTCTTTGGTGAGCGTTTTATTGACGGTGGCCATCCATTTAAAGAAGTAGCTTTCTTTGCTGGTATGTCCCAGGCCATACAAACCGCCGGTAAAGTTCTGTCCCTGTCCCAGTTCCTTGTTTTCATTTTTGGTGTACAGGTTATTCACGTTGCCTTCCAGTACCAGGTTGGCCCAGGGTGTAAGTTTTGCAGTAATGGCAAGCCGGCCGCGGATGGTTTGTTCATTCTGTAAGTAATCGTTTTCAAACAGGTTAAACCAAAACCTCGATTCGGGCGCCTTGTTGGTTTCATTGGGATCCGCCGGGTTGGGCGTACCGCCCAGTGCACTGGTATAATGTTCCTTTTGCATCCAGTACCGGGTATCATAGTTACGTGGTAACAGCCAGGTGAACAGCTTACCAAAGTTATAGGAGGCAAAGGCGTCAAGGCCACCGAGGCGTGGCGGGTTCCTTCCCGTGAAATAAGTGTAGTTGGCGCTTACATCGGCGCTCAGGAATTTATTGATCACATGCGTTACACGCGCCTCCACGCTGTTTTTGAGCAGGTTGTTCTTGGCAACAATACCTTCACTCTGGTCGCGGGTATAGGACACGCGGAAAGTGGACCGGTCGTTACCGCCATCCAGCGATATATTGGTGGCCGATCCATGACCGGTTTGAAATGCATCGAGGAAGTTATTAGGTTGCGCTACATATTTTGTAGGAGTACCATCGTAGTTGATCACATCCTGGCCGGCAAAGCGGGGTCCCCAGTTTTCCAGTTCGCGGCCAATCTGCCGGTCGATGTATGGTTTGCCGGTGGCCGGATCAATAGGAAATACTTTTGTTCTCCAGTTCTCTGTTGGTTTATAATTGGGATCGCGGTTATCGGTGAAGAAGCCGCCTACTGTACCGCCCCCGTATTCATTCTGGAAATCGGGGCCGGAATAAGGGTCGAATACATTGAACGTTTGACTAACGTTAATGCCTAAACCTTTTCTTTCATGTCCTTTTTTGGTGGTGATGAGAATAACCCCGTTGATAGCGCGGGAACCGTACAGGGCCGCGGCTGATGAACCTTTGAGCACGGTTACGCTTTCAAAGTCTTCCATGTTCAGGTTTTTCAGGTCGTTACCGAAATCACGTCCTGTACCTCCGAAGGTGCCATTATCCATGATCACGCCATCGATCACGAAAATGGGTTGGTTATTATTCCGCAGGGTGGAGTTTCCGCGGATCAGGATCTTGGTGCTGCCGAAAAGCCCGCCGGCGCCCTGGTCTATTTGCACCCCTGCCACTTTTCCCTGCAGGGCGTTCACGGGGTTCACTTCATTGGTGATGGCCAGGTCGGCGCCTTTGATCTCCGTGGCGGCAAATCCCAGGCTCTTTTTGGCTTTGGTGATACCTAGTGCTGTTACCACCACTTCTCCCAGTTGCTTGTTGTCTTCCACCACGGTAACGTTAATGGTGGTTTGGTTGTTAATGGGAATCTCCTGTCGCAGGTAACCGATGGCATTAAAGATCAGTACGCCGTTGGCGGGCGCATTGATAGAATAATTGCCCGCTGCGTCAGATACGCTGCCTGTTGTAGTACCTTTCAATAATACAGAAACGCCGGGTATGGCTTCCTTTTTTGTGGAAGTAATGGTACCGGTGACTTTAATGTTTTGTGCAAAGGTTGCTAAAGCGCAACATAGGACCAGGTATAAAGAAAGTATTCCGCGCTTGGAGGAATGTAAACATGTCCACATACAGGTGAGTTTAAAGGTTGATAATATTTATGCTATGACCGACTGAATTGCGTGCGATTTGTTCACTAACTGAAAATGGTTGATTTAGAATAACGGTTGATGATGTGCTCCTAACTATAACGGCTGAACTGGTTATTTGTTCATAACAGCGAAAGTGTTTGATAAATTTGTATGCAATCGAAAGCCACCTGTCAGCCGTCAACTTTTATCTATTCACTTTTAAATACAATTTGTCATGTTTACAACCAATTCCGGCCCGGAACTTTACTGTCCTTATCCCCAGCGTTTGCACCCGCAGGTACATGAAGCGGATGCGCATACCACTGCGTGGGTCCATGCTTTTAATCTTGCAACGGAAGAAAGCGCCTGGAATGCCTATCATGATCAGAAGTTCACCTGGATGGTAGCCAGGATGTTCCCCGATGCCCCGCTTTTCTCCTTATGCATTGCAAGCGATTTTAACACGCTGCTGTTCCTTTGGGATGATCATTTGGATGCGCTGGCGCCGAACCAATTCAACACCGGGTTTGAGCGCATGGCGCACCAGATGATGCAGATCCTGCAAACCGGCAAAACATTCACCCTGGAAACGGGTGGTCCGTTGCTGGCGGCCATGAGCGATATCTGGCAGCGGATGTGCCGTATCAGCAACCGCTCCTGGCAAACCCGGTTCGCCCGCAGCCTGAAAGACGCCTTTACCGCCAACCTGTGGCGCATGCAGCATGTAAACAGCGCCCGCAACATTTCGCTGAAAGATTACATGCGTTTCCGCCCGCAGATCGGTGGCGCCAATTTCTTCCTGGAACTGGCTACGCTGATGGATGCCATCCACCTGCCGGCCGACCTGCGCGCCAATCCGCAGGTAAAAAGCCTGGGCCTCTATTGCAGCCGCACCATTTGCTGGGCCAACGACCTCTACTCCTTTTCAAAAGAATCGGAACTGGGCGATGAACTCAACCTCGTGATGCTCCTGAAACACCATCAGCAACTCACACTGGAACAGGCGGTAGAACAGGCTACAAAGATCCACAACTCTGAAGTGGCCCTGTTTAACAATACTGCCGATGTACTCACCGCTGTATGCGCCGCCGCTGTAAAACCGGTGCTGGAACAGTATATTCTAACACTGGGACAAATGATGAAAGGCAACATCGACTGGAGTGGCATAGACACAACACGTTACCAGTATGTGTATGCGTAACTACTGTAGCAATACTTTGTTCACGGTGCTGTTCAACAGTTTCAAATCAATAGGTTTAGAGATATATTCCCTGGCGCCTGCGCCCAGCATATCATCGATCGACTCCTGGAAGGCATCGCCGGATACGGCGATCACCGGAATATTTTTTAAAGCAGGTATATCACGGAGCTGATGAAGGGTGTCCTTCCCGCTAAGTCCCGGCATATAACTATCTATGAAAATAAGATCCGGTTTTTCATCCATTGCTTTGTTAATGCCTTCTGCCCCGCTGCCTGCTACTACTGTAGCAAAACCCAGCCTGCGCAGGAAATTGGATAATACCAGCTGGCTCATTTCATTATCATCGATCACCAGGCTTTTCAATCCCTTGTGAAGCGTAAGCTCCATCCAGCCGCCCTGTGCCTGGGTGGGCGCCTGGGCTGTTGTTAACGGCAGGCGTACAATAAATGTGGTGCCTTCTTCCGGCGAGCTGGTCACGGAAATCTTCCCGCCCATCATCTCCACATATTTCTTCGTGATCGGCAAACCCAGACCAGTTCCTTCGAATTGGCTTTTTCCTGCTTTAAACGGCGTGAACAAGGTAAGCAGGTCCGCCGCAGCAATACCCTGGCCCTGGTCTTTTACTACAAACTGCCACTGGGCGCCTTCATGTAAAACATCTACGGAAATCACGCTGTTGGTGCGGGTAAACTTGATCGCATTAAACAACAGGTTATTCAATACCTGTGTCAGCTTGCCTTTATCGGCCACTATATACCCCGGCATATCTTCCGGGATATCCGTTCTGATCTTCACACCCCGCAGATCAGCGATGTACTGGTATACAATGATCTTATCGGAAATAAGTTCGCGGATATTAAATGCTTCGGGATGAATGGCGTGCGCCGCACCGCCTTCTATTTTTGAGATGGCCAGTACATTATTGATGATCTGTAAAACATTATGCGTAGCGGAATAGAGATGTTCTATTTCCGGGCGGATATCGTTGTAGCGGTCTTCCTTATGCACTTTCATCATCAGGTCCTGGCTGATCGCATAAATGGCATTCAGCGGGTTACGGATCTCGTGACTGGTTTCCCTTACAAAAATTGTTTTTTCATCGGTTGCTTTTGTCAGCTTTGTATTGAGCGTTTTCAGTTTTCTTACATACAGGAAGATAGTAGCTACATCCAGCAGGAGGATAGCCGGGAGCGTGATCCAGCGGATGATGAATTGCTGGTGATGCCCCATGGCCATGGGGGTAATAAATGTATAATAATAATTGACCTCGCAGGCGATCACTGATAATATAGCCACCACAATGCTGGCAATTACGAGCGCCCTGGTTCTGAAAATCATGAGCGATGCACCCAGCAGGAACAGGAACAACAGGTGTACTTCCGTTAACATGCCCAATACGGCGCTGAAATAAACGATGGCGATATTGTTGATAGCCACGAAGGCAATACTGGCTAAAACAGGCTTATTTACGGCATTCAGGAGCAATACGCCGAGGAAAAGACCAGCTTCTGTCCAGGCGGGGATCAAAAGGTCCGTTTTCCCGGTACCGGCAAAACAGAGAGCGCCGAATAAAAGACAAAGGGTGGTAGTGATTAAGGAAAAGATATTGACCATCCTGGTCACCCTGGCCAATGACTCTTCCTGGCGGAAGGTTCCGGTGTTCACAACACGGTGAAAAAGCTGACGGATGTTCATATGGTTATATTTTGAGAGGCATTCGCGGGATAGCTGACAAATCAATACAGTTGTAAATCAGTATATCACAAGCATAAATCTACTGCAATTTACGGATTATTTACATCCGTGGATTTTTCACTTTCAGGAGGCTGGCATTAATGGCTACCACTACGGTACTTACCGTCATCAGTACCGCACCGGCAGCGGGGCTCAGCAGGATCCCCTGTTGATATAACACGCCAGCCGCCAGGGGCAGCGCCACAATATTATAACCGGTTGCCCAGGCCAGGTTCTGGATCATTTTCCGGAAGGTGGCCTTGCCAAAAAGGATCAGGTTTACCACATCCTGCGGGTTGCTGTTCACCAGTACGATCCCCGCGGTTTCCGCCGCCACATCGCTCCCGCTGCCAATGGCAATGCCTACGTTGGCCTGGGCCAGCGCGGGAGCATCGTTGATGCCGTCGCCGGTCATGGCTACAAATTCTCCCTGCTGCTGCAATTCCTTAATCTTATCCAGTTTCTGGTGTGGCAGTACTTCGGCAATGTAGCTGTCCATTCCCAGCGTTTTGCTTACTCCTTCAGCCACTACCTTGTTATCGCCGGTAAGCAGCACGGTTTTGATCCCGTTTTCCTTTAAGGTGGCAATAGCGCCGGCCGATTCCGGCCTTACCTGGTCCGCCAGGGCAATGAAGCCTGCCACGGCGTTATCCCGTACTACATACACCAGGGTTTCTCCTGCCCGGATATCAGCGGTAGCGGCATCCTTCAGCTGCTCCGCCACATAACCGGGGCTCACTACCTGTACCTCCTTCCCCGCAATGCGGCCGGTAATTCCTTTACCGGTGAGCGCAGTGATGTTTTCGGCGGGCGGCAGCGTAAGCTGCATTTCTTTTGCCTTAGCGGTAATACCAGTGGCTATGGGATGCTCCGAACTTCCTTCCAGTGCGGCAGCCATGGCCAGTACCTCTTCTCCGGAAATACCCGCCTGCAATGATTCAAACCTGGCCACTTCAAAACGGCCTACCGTAAGGGTGCCTGTCTTATCAAAAACAAGGGTGGTGATCTTCCTGGAATTTTCAAAATCAGTCCGGTTCTTTATCAGCAACCCATGCCGCGCGGATAAGGCGGTAGACCTGGCAATCACCAGCGGCACCGCCAGCCCCAGCGCATGCGGGCAACAGATCACGATCACCGTTACCATCCGCTCAATGGCAAATGATAACTCCCGCCCGCTTAACCACCAGTATAAAAAAGTGGCGATACCGGCTAAAATGGCAATCACCGTTAGCCAGCGCGCCGCTTTGTTGGCCAGTAGCTGCGTTTTCGATTTGGATTGCTGTGCATCCTGCACCAGCTTCACTACCTGCGAAAGATAGGAATCCGCGGCGCCATGCGCCACGGCTACTTTTATAGCGCCGTTACCATTAATGGAACCGGCAATTACTTTATCATTGCGTTGCTTTTGTACCGGTTTTGATTCGCCGGTAAGCATGCTTTCATTCAGTGAAGTAGTTCCCTCTTCAATGGTGCCGTCTGCCGCTACTTTTTCACCAGGCTTCACCAGGATCACATCCCCTGCTTTCAGGGATTCCGTTTTCACGTCCATCACATGATCTCCATGTAACAGGTGCGCTTCATCCGGCATCAGCTGTACCAGCAGTTCCAGTTCGCGCGAAGCGCCCATCACCGACTTCATTTCAATCCAATGCCCCAGCAGCATGATAAGGATCAGCGTGGTCAGCTCCCAGAAAAAGTCCATGCCGGGCAAACCAAACACAGTAGCCACACTGTAGATATATGCCACGGTAATGGCAAAACCGATCAACGTCGCTGCGCGAGTCCGCCGACCAGGCAGTGCGAGAGT
>JBCNPS010000115.1:0-15228 GCA_039593235.1 Chitinophaga sp.
TATTCAGGGGGCTGACCAAAAAGTAATGGTCAGCCCTATTTTATTCGGGTACCTGATGGAGCCCGATAATCGTTTATGCAATTCTCAGAGCCTTGATTTTACTTTTTGGTCAGCCGCTTTTTTATTACTTCTTTTTCAGAGGGTCCAGCAATTGGGCAAGACCATTCATTTTTATTACCAGCATCGTTTCCAGCAGCATTCCCAGTTTCCCCTTCGGAAATCCTTTCCGCTGAAACCATTCCAGGTAGCTCACCGGCAGGTCGCAAAGCACCACGTCTTTATACTTTCCAAAAGGCATTTTCATCACCACCAGTTGTTGTAATAATTGCGGATCGGGCTGTGACATCTCCATAAAAACCTGATTTATAATTCAATCAGCAAATTTAAATTATAAATTCATTTTCCCACACTTCTTCGTAATTTGTAATATCCCAAACTCCTGATGCATGAAAATTTCCCTGATACTGTTACTGGCGCTTTCCTTTGCAGGATGCGTGCAACCAGGTAGTAAGATCAGCCTGGCTAATTCCAATACCCTTGTAGTGAAAGACCTTTTTGATGCTTTTAACCGGCACGACTGGAAAAAGCTGGCGGCCTGCTATAAAGATACCGCCACCTTCCTCGACCCTTCTTTCGGCCCTGAACCGGTATTACGTACACGGGAACAAACTGCGCAAAAATACCAGGAGCTGCAGCAGCAGTTTCCCGATATCCAGGACGAAGTACTGAATGTTTATGCAGATAAAAATCATATTACCGTGCAATTCATTTCGTCCGCCACCGGGCCCGACGGCAAAAAGTGGCGCCTGCCCATCTGCACGGTGTTCACCATTGATGATGGTAAAATTGAGCGGGACGATACCTACTATGATAACAGCCACTGATCATCTTTTTAGTAACCCGCCGTTTTGCAGGGCGTCAGACACTTGCGTGGCAAAGGCTTTGGCAAATGATTCCAGGCTGTTGGGATTGTAGGTTTCCGACTGACCGGACCATACCAGCTTTCCATCCTGCTTCAGGTCGTACAGGTTGCTTTCCAGGAAATACCTTTTATCGGTGGTATAATACCCCGGGGAATACACCGATCCGTACATGTAACCATAATATCCCCAGAAGCGTCCATACCAGCCGTATGCAGGATATGGAGCATAGGATACGCTGCCGGGCACATACCTGGTTTGGGATTCCTTATTTACCAGCGAAGTAGTTAACACCGCCGTATAACCTGCATCGAGGATCTTTTGCGTAGCAGCGCTTTTATCCTGGTCGCTTACCGGGTTAAATTTAGGAGGAAACAGGTCAAGCCCCTTACCGGCGGTGATACCGCGTTTTTGCAATGCCGCCGCCATCTGGGTTTCCACCATCTGCTGCGCCCCTACATTTGAGGTAAGAGAGGCCACCAGTATGTTATGATAGCCTTCTGCAGGAGCTTCGGGCGCTTTCCAGGCACCGGTCATATGAACGGTGGTACCGCATGCACCCGCTAAAATCAACATGCCCGCCAGCATGGATCTGATGATTGCTTTCATAAAATTTGTTTTAATGCGCCTTCCGGCTGCAATAGAACAACAAGATGTATTCCGGAAATGTTTATTGATGAGCCCAATATCCCCATCCTTAAGGGTTTCAGGAAAAGTAAGCGGGGCTTTACTCTCCTGTGCGTTCCGCACAGGCTACCCTGTAAAACTCGTATCCTTTTTCAGACCGGCCGGGTAAGTAGTGTTTGCGGTATTCGCTGGCGCCAAGGTCTTCCAGTAACTGAAAGTTGTACCGGCGCAGGTAAGCCGGCAATGCCGAGGGCTCAAAACCAAACGTCCACCGTTCTTCCAGGCTGGCCACATCCCGGAGCAGTTTCTCTCCGCCATAAAATGCGGAAGGGTTATCCAGCACTTCCTGGTGTACATAGGTAAAAATCACCCGGGAACCGGGTTCAAAGCGTTGCAGAAATGAAAAGGTACTGTCGATAGCTTCTTTGTTCAGGTAGTTGGTAACGCCCTCCCAGATAATGGCGGTGGGCATGGTAAAATCAAAGTTATTCAGCGCGCTCAACTGATCAAGGCTTTGGCGGTTAAAATCTATCTGGTAATAATATACTTTGGCAGGCAGTTTATGTGCGCGTAATTTCGATAATTTGAAAGCCGCTGTATTGGGATGATCTATTTCCACCACTTTCAGCTGCCGGAGAAAAGGCAGGCGTAGTCCGCGTGTATCAAAACCGGCGCCGAGAATATATACCTGTTGCGCTCCTTTATCAACCGCCTGCAATAACAGGTCGTCGATATATTTTGTGCGTGCTATACCGGAAGACAAGGCCCCGGGGATCTTTTTCCGGATGATCCATTCGGCGAGCGGCCGCCACCCTGGTATACGGCAAAGCCATACGCCCAGTTTCAACCTGTTGTCAAGGAACCACGATGCAAATTTATCGGTGAACAAACGCCGGTCCCTGGAGCGGGTTGTTTCCAGCGCACGGAATAAGGCCATATATTGGGCGGTTCTACTCGTGACGTCCTCTTTCATGGATGTTATTTTATAAACTGCCCCTTTAATTTAATCAAAAAAAGTGAATCATTGGCAGCTGCTTCCCCGTTGCCTGCCGGTTACAGGGAAAAGCAACGGGATAATTTTTGCGATTATTTCAAAAAAATACCTATTTTTAAAAAATATTCTAAATCGTATCACCAAAATGAGTCAGCCATTAAATATTGACAAATTAGACTTACAGATCATTTCAGAAATGTCCACCGATGCCAGCATTTCTTATGCAGAGCTGGGTAAGAAACTTTTTGTATCCGGCGGTACTATTCATGTACGCATCAAAAAGCTGCACGAAATGGGCGTGATCAAAGGCACGCGCTTACAGGTAAACCTGCGCGCCATTGGTTATGATGTACTTGCTTTTATTGGTATTTACCTGGAGAAGAGTTCGTTGTATGAAAATGTAGCCAAACAATTACTTAAAATCCCACAGATCGTACGACTGAACTATACCACAGGTTCTTACAGCATGTTTGCGGAAATTATCTGTAAAGACAGTGGCGAACTGCGCAAGATACTCCAGGACGATCTGCAGCATATAAAGGGAATAGAAAGAACTGAAACAATTATTTCACTGGAAGAAAGCTTTTCCAGGCCTATTAATGTGAGTGAAGTTATGTAAGATGTTATACTCCCCGCATATTGACGCTGCTCCGTTGGGGCAGCGTTTTTTTATATTATACAGGTCCGGTAAATACAGTAAGGAATATTAAGATCCCGGTAGCGTATTATGTTTTTGCCGGGATAATGATTTATAGTTTACGCGCATCGCGGGTGCCTGCATACAGTTCATATTCCAGCAGGCAGCAATCGATGGTACTGTTGTAAAATTCTATCCAGGGTTTGGCTTTGAGGCCTATCTTCTTTGCCAGTTCAAGGTTGCCGGTGAATACATACCCGTAATAACCACGGCATTGCTGCTTCATAAAATCGCCGATACGGCCATAGGTTTCTTCCAGCGCTTCAATTTCGCCAAGCCTCAATCCGTATTCAGGGTTCATATACACCACGCCGGCTTCTCCTTCAGGCACTTCAGTAGCTGCGAAATCGCATACGCGGAATTGAATCATATCCGCCACGCCGGCGGCTTTTGCATTTTTACGTGCATTTACAATGGCGGCCTCACTGAGGTCGGTGGCAATGATGCGTAAGCCTGGTACCTCCACGATCTGTTTTTCCAGTAGCCCCCTTTCTTCCAGGTATACGGTTTCATTGAAACCCTGCAGGTGCATAAAGGCGTAGTTATCGCGGAAAAGACCGGGGCGGCTGTTGGTGGCTATCAATGCAGCTTCAATGGCAACGGTGCCCGAACCGCACATAGGGTTGATAAAAGGCGCTTTCCGGTCCCAGCGGGTGGCCAGGATAGTGGATGCCGCCAGGGCTTCCAGCATGGGCGCACGGCCCGGTATTTTGCGATAGCCGTGCCTTGCGAGGGAATCGCCGGTGGTATCTACAAATATTTCTGCATGCTCATTTTTCCAGAACAGGTGGATCACTGCACCCGTAAGCTCTGCTCCTGTAGAAGGACGCTTTCCTGTTTTATCGCGCATACGGTCTACCACGGCATCTTTTACCCGCAGGTTTGCAAACATGCTGTTGTTGATGGTTTCATTCTGCACGTTGCTGGTAATGGAAAAGTAACCATTATCCGGCAGGATGGTTTCCCAGGGATAGGATTTCAGCTGGTTGTATATTTCATCGCCATCAACGGCTTCAAATTGTTTCAGGCTATACAGTACCTGGCTGCCGCAGCGCAGGTTCAGGTTAAGACGGATACACTCATTCAGCGATGCATTCAACCGAACACCGGTAACGAATGTTTCTTCTACAGTAAATCCCAGCTCTTTTACTTCCTGTTCCAGGTAAGGCGTCAGGCGTTTGTTACAGGTGATGGTAACGGTTCCCTTTGTTGTGTATAATGACATAAGGCCGCAAATTTACCAATCTTTATGATAATCCCCTTGTATTCCCTATTTTACCTGCTCAAACATACCTCTTTATCTATGCGTTTTTATCTTTTGCTGTTATTGCCGGCTGTTCTGTATTTCCCGGCAAAGGCACAAACGAAGGCAGTGCCGTTGCATAATGAGCTTATCATGCCGGTACCGGTTACGCCTTCCAGTCATGCGTCTACCATTACAACGCTGGGTTCCGGCGACCTGCTCAGTGCGTGGTTTGGCGGAAAGGAAGAAGGTAATAAAAATGTAGAGATCTGGTCGTCGCGTTTTACCGCCGGCAAATGGCAGGCCCCTGTAAAACTGGCTGACGGTATTATAAACGATACCCTGCGTTATCCCTGCTGGAACCCGGTACTGTTCCGCACGCGGGCAGGTTTACTTTGCCTGTTCTATAAAGTGGGTCCTAATCCGCGGGAGTGGTGGGGCATGGCCCGTTACAGCAGTGATGACGGCAGCAGTTGGTCATCTCCCGAAAAACTACCGGAAGGCATGCTGGGCCCTATAAAAAATAAATGCATACAGCTTCCGGACGGACGCCTGCTGCACCCCTCCAGTACAGAAAGCGTAAAAGGCAATCAATGGGTATCGCATATGGAGATCAGCGACAGCACCGGGCATCAATGGCAGAAGGTGGCTATTGACTGCGACACCTTCGGCGTTATACAACCCACTATACTCAGCCACCGGGATGGCCGCCTGCAGCTGCTGTTCCGCAGCCGGCAAAAAGTAGTAGCCACCAGCTGGTCAAAAGATATGGGCGCTACGTGGACGCGCGTAAGCGCATTGCAACTGCCCAATCCCAATTCAGGCATTGATGCTGTAACATTGCCCAATGGTAACATGGCATTGGTATACAATCCAACAAAAGGAGGAAACAGGTGGTCGGATGGCCGCAACGAGCTGCGGGTGGCCGTTTCAAAAGACGGCATCAAATGGAAGGATGTATACCAGCTGGAAAAACGTGCAGGCGGCGAATACAGCTATCCTGCCATAATCGCCACCGCAGATGGTTTGGTGCATATCACGTATACCGACGACCGTAAAAATATCCGCGCGGTAACATTACAGTTGAAGTAAGATCAATTCCATATTTCGTTGGCAGCGGTCAGGATCACCGGTTCCTGGTCGGTGACAACAATGGTGTGCTCATGCTGCGCTACAAAGCCGCCCTTGTTTCCTATCAGTGTCCAGCCATCATTACTTTGATTGGCAAAAGAAGAAATGGTGGAAATAAAGGTTTCTATGGCTACTACGGCATTCTTTTTAAAACGGGTACGGTTTAAACGTACATAACAGTTAAGGATATCGTCCGGCGCTTCATGCAGGCTTCTGCCAACGCCATGGCCTGCGAGGTTACGGATAACCGTATACCCTGATTTCCGGGCTTCCGTTTCAATCAGCCTGCCCACATCGGCCACGCGGGTGCCGCCTTTGATATAGCGGATGGCCTTTTGCAATATCGCCTTTGAAGCATCTACCAGGGCCTGGTGCCGGTGAATGTCCTCACCGAGTACAAAAGAACCGCCATTGTCCGACCAGTAACCGTTCAGCTCTGCAGATACATCAATGTTCACCAGGTCGCCTTCCTGCAATATTTTTTTGGCAGAAGGAATACCATGCGCAATTTCATTGTTCACGCTGATACATGTCCAGCCGGGAAAACCATAGGTAAGCTTTGGCGCCGATTTAGCGCCCAGGGCGTTTAATATTTCCCCGCCATATTCATCTATTTCTTTTGCCGTCATACCCGGCCTGGCATAGTTCCTCATTTCTTTGAGCGTAACAGCTACTGCTTCACTCACCTTTTTCATGCCGTCGAGTTCTGCCTCTGTAGTGATAGACATATTTTTTTCTTTAAAAATACTGATAAAAAAATAAAGCCCGCAGTTAATGCGGGCAGTTTGCCTTTCCGGATCAATTCGCATTTACATCTTCACAAGGTAAGCATTATTGAATATACTTTACCGGCACTTCGTGGGTGAGCCATACGCCGTTGTCTGAAAGATAAAACACCATACCGGCTCTATGCATATCGCCGCTGCGGATGGTGAGGATGTGTGGTACTCCTCTCCTGCTGCCAACCTTTTCAGCAGTAGCCCTGTTGTCGGTAAGATGTACATGTTGCCGGCTCATTTTCTGCAAACCGGTTTTACGTATGTTGTCCATAAACCTGGCCACGGTGCCATGGTAAAGAAATTCCGGTGGTACGGCCGGCGGCAGGTCCAGTGATATATCAATGGAATGCCCCTGGTTGGCGCGGATCATGGTTTTGTTTTCATTAAAAGCAAAGCGTTGCTTATCGTTTTCCGCTACCATTCTTTCCAGTTCCTCCATGGTAAAATGATGTCCGTGCGCTTTGCATTGCTGCAGGAGCGTGCGCACGTTTGTCCAGCCATGGGCATCTAGTGTAACCTGTATAGTGTCCGGGCTATGCCGGAGAATAAAGCTCAGTAATTTACTGATAGATCTGTTGTTCATGTTATTTAAGTTGGTCCCTGACCACCATGAGCGCGTAACCGAGCAGGTTATGCCCGCGCCATAGCAGGGGATTTCCCACGTGTTCGTTGGAGGCGGCCATGCCAATGCCCCATATACGGTCCATAGGACTGGCTTCCACCAATATGCGATCGTGTGTGTTAATTAAAAAAGTTTTCAATGCCGGGTGCTGTGAAAATTTGTGACGGTTCCCCTCCACTACCAGGTCAAATTTATGTGCATCCCAGGCAGCGGGATCAAAGTGTTTCACTTGTCTTCCCAGCTTCTTGACTTCATCCGGCGTGTTTGCGACCAGGATCTTCTGCAGCGTGGCATCGTCCTTGAACAGCCGGGCTTTCCCTGCCATCATCCAGTGTTCGGCCGTTTTATAAGTAACGCCATTTACGGTGAAGGGCGCGGTCCACCACTGGCTGAAACAGCTCTGGGTAACGCTGCCGTCCGCAGAGGGACGGTGGCCCCAGAAGAAGATGAACTTTAATTTTTCCTTGGCCTGATACTTTGCTATCAGCCAGTTATTATCGTACTTCATTGTAAGCAAATTTATGATTGAATGCCTGTCTGTTTACCTGTTTATCCGATGTATCATATACAGCGAACACGATTTGCCGGAAGGCATATTTGAAAGTATCGTTATGCAGCAGATGCCGTGCAAACCATTGGGCAATATCGTTCGGATCGTTCCTGAAGACGCCGCAGCCCCAGGCGCCGAGTACCAGGGTGGTTTGCCCATGCACTACCGCTACGGATAACAGTTTCTCTATCCTTGTCAGCATTACCGGTTCCATCTCTTTCAGCCGTTCCGGATCATTGTTCCTGAGCGCCCCTGCATTTACAGCCGGCGAAGTAAGTATGGATACACAATAATGTTGATCGAGCAACTGGTCGTTATCGTCCCGGAAAACGGGTACCTGCGGGGTATAGATCATTTGATCAGTATATAGCAGGTTACTGTGATGCCGGTTGAAATCATACATTTCCTGTTTTGTTTTCAGGCTGGCGTATAATCCGCTGGCCCTTGCCAACGCTTCTTCCTGGGCTTGTGCACCACCAAGGAACCCGCCGCCTGGATTTTTTGCCGAGGCAAAGTTCAGGCAGCATACGGCTTTAACACCTTCTGTGGTTACCAGTCTGCGTGCAGCGGCGAAAGTTGTTTCGCCGGTAACGTTGATACGCAGGGGGGTATGCTCCATTGATTGCAGCAGCTGATCGCGTTGTTTAAATACTTTATCAAAATCATCGGGCTTATATAGTATGGTATTATCAACGGCGGTTTGCAGATCTTTGCTGATATCCACCTGTTCATTATGCTGGTTCATGTAATGGCCTGCTTCCATTATATCCAGTGTTTCGTAGGCGATAGCCATTCTTTTGTTTTTGTTCATGTTGTTTTAGTTTTTCACCGGGCGCAGGAATGTTGGCGGGGTTAACAGTTCCATTGCACAGGTGCAGGGTTTAAACTTTGTTTACGTCATTATGACGCAAAGTAAAGAAATATTTTTCTAATGCGGATATTTTTTTTCGGGAGATGAGATAAGCGGAGGATTTATGGTACCGTGATGATAGCATTGATGGCGGATTCCAGCGGCTGGCGAAATACTTTAGTTTTTTGCTATCTTTGCGGGAGTCACTTCAATAAATATGAACAGAAAGAGTTGTCTCCCTCCTCCGGGACCTTAGTATTGCTTCAATATGAGATAATAGCTGATGGCTTTCGCTTTCAGCCGGTTGTCTGTTCTTCAAACCTCATTTGATTGTTTAATATTAAAAGGCTTGTCCCCCGGGATGGGCAGATAATTCTTTATGAAAAAATCATATTTGGTATTACACCTGGCGGTAATACTGGCTGGCTTTACCGGTGTATTCGGTAAGCTTATTTCCCTGAACGAAGGGCTACTGGTTTGGTACAGGGTATTCTTCTCTTTTATCTGGTTATTTTTCATCTTAAAGTTATTCAAGGTCAGTAAGGCGATCCCGGTTCGTGAAAAATATGACATTGCAAAGGTGGGTTTGCTGATCACCATTCACTGGGTGTTCTTTTATGGCAGTATCAAATATTCCAATATATCTATCGGGGTTGTTTGCTATAGCCTTACCAGTTTTTTTACGGCCATCTTCGAACCGCTGATCAACAGGAAGAAGTTTGTGCCTTCGGAGCTTTTATTAAGCCTGCTCACTTTGCTGGGCATAGCCCTGATCTTTCATTTTGATGCGTCTTACCAGTTGGGTATTATACTGGGAGTGATCTCGTCTGCATTCGCAGCGCTTTATACGATATATAATGAGCGCCTGGTAAAAAGGTATGACAGCATACTGATTAACTACTACCAGATGATTGGAGGCACGGTTGGTCTTGGTGTTGTAATGCCATTATATCTTTATTTTTTTCCTGTTGAAAAACTGCTCCCGGGATTAACGGATACCCTGTACCTGCTGTTGTTATCATTATTCTGCACGGTGGGTTTATATGTTTTATTTGCAGAATCATTAAAACGGATCCCTGCTTTTACGGTGAACCTTAGTTTTAACCTGGAACCGATCTATGCTATTATAATGGCCTTCCTGTTTTTTGCAGAAGGGAAACAGGTGAATGCGTCGTTTTATGCAGGGTTATTGTTTGTGGGCGCTTCGGTTATACTGCAAACGTTGATTTCGCTGAGGGCTAAGCGTAAACTGGCTTAGGTACTCCTGCTGCTATTAAACGTTAAGGAAAGCACTCTCACGCGGGAGTGCTTTTTTTTCAGGTTGCTGTTCTTGTTTTCGGATGTGCTGCAGCGCTATCTGCTTTTCGCTTTATAAGATCATATTCTTCCCTGTTCCAGGTTTTACTGTCATTTTCAAGAAAGATCAATAAATCATCGAGGGGTTTTCCTTTCAATGTGGGGTATGCGGGCATGGCCGTTCTCTTCATACCAAATCCCACATCTTCCAAAAATAAATTTGGAATTAAATTGCACACAATCTAATTTTACACAATAAATAAAAAGCACTCATGGAAAAGATCGAAAAGTTATACACAGCGCACGCCAGCGTTACCGGCGGCAGAAACGGACATATTGTATCTTCAGACGGCGTACTGGACCTCGAAGTAAGAATGCCAAAGGAACTAGGCGGCAGCGGCGGCGCCTACACCAACCCGGAACAATTGTTTGCAGCGGGCTATGCAGCCTGTTTTGACGGCGCCCTTAACCTGGTGATCAGAACACAAAAAGTAACCACCGGCACTACACAGGTAAATGCATCAGTTAGTATTGGTAAGAACAATAACGGCGGTTTTGGGTTATCAGTAAAACTAGAGGCATCTATCCCGGGTGTGGAAAAGGAACTGGCACAGGAACTGCTGGAGAAAGCACACCAGGTATGCCCCTACTCCAATGCTACCCGTGGTAACATTGAAGTGGAGTTAACACTGATCTAAACTTCATTTTATGAAAGTATTAATTGTACTGACATCGCACAATGAACTGGGCAACACCGGTCATAAAACCGGTTTCTGGGTGGAAGAATTTGCCGCCCCCTATTATGTGCTGGCAGATGCGGGAGCTGAGGTTACACTGGCTTCTCCCAAAGGCGGACAACCACCCATTGATCCCAAAAGTGAGCTGCCTGAATTTCAAACGGAAGCCACTACCCGCTTTAAACGGGATGAAGCGCTGCAAAAAAAGCTGGCTGCTACTTTGAAGCTCAACGAGGCAGATGCTTCCGACTACGATGCGGTGTTTTATCCTGGCGGTCACGGTCCCTTGTGGGACCTCGCCAATGACCCTGCTTCCGTATCGCTGATTGAAACTTTTTACCGGCAGCATAAACCGGTTGCGTTTGTATGCCACGCGCCCGCTGCATTACTCAAAGTAAAGAGCCCGGACGGCGCGCCGCTGATAAAAGGAAAAGAGGTAACGGGGTTCAGTAATACAGAAGAAGAAGCCGTACAGTTAACCAGCGTAGTGCCGTTCCTGTTAGAAGATGAGTTGAAACAACTCGGTGGCATTTACAGCAAGGGAAAAGACTGGCATTCTTACGCACTGAAAGACGGTTTGCTGATCACCGGTCAGAATCCTGCCTCTTCTGCGGCAGTGGCACAGATATTAATGGAAACATTAGCTTAATTTTGGGTTGTTAAATATGCCGCATTGAAACAACAACTGAAATTATCGAACCAGCTTTGCTTCTCATTTTATGCCTTGTCGAGGCTGGTAACTTCACATTACCAGCCTTTACTTGCGCCCCTGGACCTTACCTACCCGCAGTACCTTGTTATGCTGGCGCTATGGGAACATGATGTTTTATCTGTGAAGGCGCTAGGCCGGCTGCTCATGCTGGATTCAGGTACATTAACACCGTTATTAAAAAGGCTGGAAGCCAAAAAGCTGATCAAACGTCTTCGCAGCAAAGAAGACGAACGGAGCGTAAACATCCATCTAACGGCTGCCGGAAAACAACTGCAGCAACAGGCTATAGATATTCCCGAAAAGATCAGTTGCAGCATGGGATTTACCATGGAAGAATTTAATACCCTGAAACCAATGATCGATACCATCCTGCAAAGACATGCAGCGGAATAAACCGGTAACTATTTTACGGCCACCATATACCCGGGATCTTCCATAATATTTACGTCTATCACGCTGGCGGCATCTTTCAGCAGCTGCCTGCAATCAGCGCTCAGGTGCCTTAAATGTAGTTTTTTATCTGCCTGGCGGTAACGCTCTGTTAATTTATTCAACGCCTCTATACCACTCATATCTGCAATGCGGCTGTCTTTGAAATCAATGATCACCTCTGCCGGGTCATTGGCCACATCAAACTTCTCACTAAAAGTAACTACCGATCCAAAAAATAGCGGGCCATATATTTCATAATGCTTAATGCCATTTTCATCAGTATATTTCCGTGCCCGGATCCTTTTTGCACTTTCCCATGCAAATACAAGCGCTGAAATAATGACCCCGATAAGCACCGCCAGCGCCAGGTTATGCAACCACACCGTGATAACAGCCACCAGTATTCCCACGAAAATATCCGCTCTCGGCATTTTGTTGATAATACGGAAACTGGCCCACTCAAAAGTAGATATCGCCACCATCAGCATTACACCGGTAAGCGCCGCCATAGGTAAACGTTCTATCACCGGCGCCCCGAAAAGTACCACCCCAAGGATGGTCAGCGATGCTATGATCCCGGATAAGCGCAATTTTGCGCCGGCAGAAAGATTTACAAATGTTTGCGCAATCATGGCGCAGCCACCCATGCCAAAGAACACGCCGTTCAGCATATTTGCTCCTCCCTGGGCCATTGCTTCCCTGTTGCTGTTGCCCCTGGTACCTGTCATTTCATCTACCAGGTTCAGCGTCAGCAAACTTTCTGTAAGCCCCACGCCTGCCATAATGAGGGCATAAGGGAAAACTACCTGTAATGTTTCAAATGTAAATGGTACCTGCGGAAGATGGAAGGGCGGAAAGCCACCGCTTACAGCAGCAATATCTTTCACCGTGCGCGTAGGGATACCAAATGCCAGCACTATGACAAATACCACGATGATAGCCACCAGCGAAGCAGGTATCTTTTTTGTTATTTTAGGAAAGAAGATGACGATGGCAATGGTCAGTGCTACCAGTCCTATCATTGTCCACAGCGGATGCCCGCTCATCCACACCAGTTCACCGCCTGCCATTGTTTTAAACTGCCGGAACTGCGACATGAAAATAATTACCGCCAGCCCGTTTACAAATCCATACATCACAGGCTGCGGCACCAGCCTGATAAATTTACCCAGCTTAAATACACCTACCAGTAATTGTAATGCCCCGGCCAACAGCACCGCTGCAAATACATATTCCAACCCGTGCGACTGCATCAGCGCAATCAGCACTACGGCGGTGGCTCCGGCCCCGCCGGATACCATACCCGGTCTTCCTCCGAAAACAGCCGTTACCAGTCCCATAATAAAGGCAGCATACAATCCCACCAGGGGCGGGAACCCCGCCAGTATGGCAAAGGACAAAGACTCCGGGATCATGGTCATGGCTACGGTAAGCCCTGCCAGTATCTCCGATTTGTAATCCGGCTGTTGCGAGAAATCAAATAAACCCATCAGAAAAATTTAGGTGTCGGTTTAAAGAGGCGCAAAGGTACGCATTAACGGCTACTCATATTATTATGTACAGGTTATAATTTCTTCCGCTGAATGATTATCTTTCTCTCCTATAGTTCTGTAAACCTTATTTAATTGTTCCACGCTATGGAGAATTTCAACATTAACCGTCGCCGTTTTCTGAAAGGAGCCACGGCCACCCTGGCACTTTCTGCTATCGGCGCCAGTGCACTGGATTTTATTAACCCGGCAAAACCCTTGCGGGTGGCCCTGATTGGCACCGGATGGTATGGCAAAAGCGATTTGTTCCGCCTTATCCAGGTGGCGCCGGTAAAAGTAGTGGCCCTTTGTGATGCAGATAAAAATATGCTCCAGGCAGCGGCGGAAATGGTGCGCAAACGGCAGGCTTCCGGCGAAACGCCCCGCCTGTATGCGGATTACCGCAAGCTGTTATCTGAAAACGAACTGGACATTGTACTAATAGGCACCCCTGATCACTGGCATGCCCTCCAAACTATCGAAGCGCTGAAAGCCGGCGCCAATGTATATGTGCAAAAGCCCATCAGTGTAGATGTAATGGAAGGAGAAGCCATGGTAGCTGCCGCCCGCAGGTATAACCGCGTGGTGCAGGTAGGTACGCAGCGGAAAAGTACTCCACACCTCATTGAGGCCAAAAAGAATATTGTAGACGCCGGCCTGCTTGGTAAAATATCACATGTGGAAATGTGCTGCTATTATCATATGCGCAACAATGGCAACCCGCCGGTACAGGCGGTACCGGAGTATTTCGATTATGAAATGTGGACGGGCCCCGCTCCCCTGCGGCCTTACGACGGACTGCCACACGTGCGCTGGTGGCGTACTTTTATGGAGTATGGCAACGGCATTATGGGTGATATGTGCGTGCATATGTTCGACACCGTACGCTGGATGCTGCACCTGGGTTGGCCCAAACGCATCAGCTCCACCGGCGGTATTTACGTGCAGAAAGAAGGTAAATCGAATATTTCCGATACGCAGTCGGCCATTTTTGAATACGACGGGCTTAACTGTGTATGGCAGCACCGCACCTGGGGCACGCCCGCTGATCCCAAATACCCGTGGTCGTTTAAACTGTACGGGGAAAAAGGTACGTTGGCGGCCAGCACCATGTCGTACGACTTTATCCCTGAAGGCAATGGCAACGGCGCCCCCATTCACAAGGACGTGGTATATGAAAAGGAGAAGTACCCGGAAGACCTTACCGAACCGGCTATTGAGCTGAATGCAGCACCGGCTACGCGCCTGCATATGCTGGATTTTCTCGGCGCTATTAAAAATGGCGGCAGGCCTGTTGCGGATATTGAAGAAGGACATATTTCCACTGCCAGCTGTATCCTCGCCAATATTTCCATGCAAACAGGCCGGCCTGTGGTGTATGATCCGCAAAAACGGATCATTACCGGCGATCCTGCCGCTACGGCGTTGCTGCAGCGGCCGTACAGGGATCCATGGAAACACCCGGTAGTTTAATACCAGCAATGTCCGGGCAAAAATAAAGCATAAAAAAAGGGCAAAGCCCAGCTAACGCACTTTCCCTTCTTTGATCCAATCCCTAACAGTTCCAGGTGCACCCTCCAATGGAACGCTGTTATCTAACCCGGCGGGCTGATAAAGATCTATGTAACTGTACCCTGGCGTACCGGGGTACAGTTGATAAAGTTTTTAACGGATGCAGATTGTGGGTCCATTCCCAGCCATTGACCACCATAAAAGATAGCGCCAAATTTTACGCCGGCGCATCATCCCTCCTGCCTTTAAATGGATGCCTGAGCGATTCCTGGTACCCCGTTCACCCGTTTTAAATAAAATCACGTCTCTAATAGATCAAATGCTACGTTATGAAGCTAATTCCACCCAAATGGAGTCCTTTCCTGCAAGGACTGGTACTCTTCTTTTGGCTTAACCAGCCCGCTATTTTTGCGCAGGGGCAGAAACAAGTTACCCTGAAAAGCGGGAATACCGCCATCAGCCTGGCAGATATCTTCAAAGCCATCCGGCAGCAAACCGGTTACACTGTTTTTTATGACAACCTTATTCTGAACGATAAGGAAAAAATGAAAGGAGACTTCAACGGAAGCGATTTACCCGCAGTACTTAAGACTATAC
>JBCNPS010000116.1:0-15196 GCA_039593235.1 Chitinophaga sp.
GGCCGACGCGCTGGATGACATCAGCGCCAGTGGCAACCCGGCGGCACAGCCGCTGATGTCCTGGAACGGCGACCTTTCCCTGGAGTGGTACCCTTCTTACAGGTTTACTCAAACCTTCTTCCGGAACAGTGCTGGTAGATGGGCGCCCGGTAAGCGAGTATTACAGCGAATCCTTTCATAGCCAGGTGGGCTTTGTATTCCAGGACAGTATCATCTTTAATATCAGCATCCGGGAAAATATAGCGTTCAATGAAACCGTTACCGAAGCGGCCATGGAAAAGGCATTGCGTACTGCCGCGCTGAAGGAATTTACAGAAACACTTCCTGAAAAACTGGATACCATTGTTTCAGAAAGAGGGGCCAGTCTTTCCGGCGGACAAAAGCAACGCATCATGCTGGCCCGCGCGCTGGCCATTAACCCGAAGATCCTGCTGCTGGATGATTTCACCGCCCGTGTAGACACCAATACGGAAAAGAAAATCCTTGCAAATGTACAGGCAGAATACCCTGGCATCACCTTACTTTCGGTAACGCAGAAAATTTCCTCGGTAACGCATTACGACCAGATCATCCTGCTCATGCAGGGTGAAATTATTGCGACCGGCAAACACGAGGAGTTGCTGCATACCAGCCCGGAGTACATCCAGATCTTTAATTCCCAACAAAGCACCAGCAATTATGAATTACAATCTTAATAAGTTTACGGAGAAAGAGCAGAAGATTTCGAACTACTCCGCATTCAGAAATTTGCTGAAGCTGATTTCGCATGAGAGAAGGAACCTGGCAGTAGCTTTAACGGCTATCCTGCTCAATTCTGTACTCAACCTGCTGGGACCTTTTTTAATAGGTTATACCATCGATCATTATGTACAGCATAAGCAATACCATGGCGTACTGGTGTTTTCCGGTATCCTGCTGGGGCTTTACCTGGTGGCGTTATTCACCAGTTACTTTCAAACAAAGCTGATGGGAGGCGTTGGACAGCGTACCCTGTTTACCCTCCGGAATGCTATTTTTAGTAAGATACAGCAACTGCCGGTAGCCTTCTTTAACCAGAACAAAGCAGGAGACCTTATATCCCGTGTTAATAATGATACGGATAAACTCAACCAGTTCTTTTCACAATCGCTGATGCAGTTTGTGGGCAACATTTCCACCATGATCGGCGCGGGTGTTTTCCTGCTTATCATCAATTACAAGGTCGGCATTGCCGCACTGGCGCCGGCTTTACTGATACTCATCTTTACCCGTATACTATCTCCCTGGGTAAAAAGAAAAAATGCCGAGAACCTGAAAACGGTGGGTAACATGAGCGCTGAAATACAGGAAAGCCTGAGTAATTTTAAAGTAATAGTAGCGTTTAACCGCCGCGATTATTTCCGGCAGCGTTTCCAGGATGCCAACGAAAAAAACTACCGGAGCGCCATAGGCACCGGTCTTGCCAACAACGTGTTCCTGCCGTTCTATGCCATGTGCGCCAGTATTGCACAATTGCTGGTATTAACCGGCGGCATCTACCTGATCACACAGGGCGAATTTAGTATAGGCTTACTCGTTAGTTACCTGGCATACGCCACTTATTTTTATAATCCACTGCGGCAACTGGCTACACTGTGGGCCAATTTCCAGGTAGCCATGGCCGGCTGGGACAGGATCTCCGAAATACTCGGCCTGGAAACAGACCTCGTAACAGTGCCTGCAGCAACAGCTTCCGGTAATACAACAGCGCTGCTGGAATTTAGGAACGTACATTTTGGTTATCCCGAAGGAAGGGAAATTCTGCACAACATCAGTCTTTCCCTGGAAAAAGGAAAAACTTACGCCCTGGTGGGTCCCACCGGTGGCGGTAAAACCACTACCGCTTCGCTGATCGCACGTTTGTATGACCCTACACAGGGCATGGTGCTGCTGGACGGCAGGGATATCCGGAGTTACAGCGCAGAAGCGCGTTCGCAGAAAATAGGTTTTATCCTGCAGGAACCTTTCCTGTTTACCGGAACGGTAAAAGAAAATATCCTGTATGGCAACCCTGCTTATAAAGATTTTTCGAATGAACAGCTTACAGAAGTGATCAGGGAATCCAATCTTGAAAAGCTGCTCGCTATTTTTGAAAACGGGCTGGACACCAAAGTCCTTTCAGCAGGCGACAGTGTGAGCCTGGGGCAAAAGCAGCTGATTGCCTTTATGCGTGCCGTATTGCGTAAGCCCGACCTGCTGATCCTGGATGAAGCCACCGCCAACATCGACACAGTAACCGAACAGCTACTTGGAGAAATCCTGGAAAAATTACCGGAAAGCACCACGCGGGTGATCATTGCCCACCGTTTGAATACCATTGAAAATGCAGATGAAATATTTTTTGTAAACTCGGGAGAAGTAACACGGGCGGGTTCTTTACAAAATGCGATGGAAAAATTGTTGCACGGTGTAAGGGCAAGCTGATCCATGATTTAGCGGAATGCGGCTATGCAAATTATTAAGTGCCTTTCAGGCAGGTGCTGCCATATTCCACAACAAACAGCTCCGTTGGTGTATGGCCTGTTCGCATTAACAAAAAGATGCTGCAATATTATACCCGCGTGGAAGTCCTGAATTTTTGTTATATTCACTATATGTCAAAATTCAAAGACGTAGTGGTAACACTATCCAAAAAGCATCCGCAAACCGGTGAGCCTGCACAGGCGGGTCATACGTTTGTGATAGGCGTATTAGGCAAGAAAACTGCTTTTTACGAAATCCAGACGGAGCAGTTAAACAATCTTCATAATGATGATCTGCAAAAAGCATTGTTTAACCTGCTTCACCCGCAAACTCCGCATCATTAGAGTTGGCATTTTTTCGACAACAGGCAATTCCCGAGAATTGTTTTAATGACCACCCACTCTGCAGCTACTTATATAAAAGGCGTTGCTTCATACGCCATGTTGCTCCAAAAAATCAAACTTTCCTGTCGCATTTTTTATAAAAATATATCTGTATGTGATCTATATCTGTCAGATGTGGGTTATATACGGTTTAGGAATGCCGGATGCGGCAGTGGTGAGCAAAAAGAGATCAAAAAACGAAAGGTAATAAGCGTGAATACCAGCTTTATCTCCGGCGTATTAAAAGATGCCGTTGAGGGTCAAATCAACAAACACCATTGTCTAAAAAAACAAACAGTGATCAAATCCTTTTCATCTCCCTTTGTATTAAAAAAACCAAATCAACAAATAACCCCTGTCTAAAAAACAAATGATAATCAAATCAAACAAATCATAATAATCAGCGTAATCAGTGTTCCAAGACAATCGCCGAAGGCGATCCCTCCGCTCTCCGGAAAAATTTTGTACTATTTGGTAAAGAATATATCTTTGGGCCATAAAAGGGAGAGATATGTCAGGCAGACCAAAAATATTTGACGATCAGGAAGTACTCAACAAAGCGGCTGATGTTTTCTGGCGGCAGGGATATGAGGCCACTTCTACGGAAGACCTGCTGGAGGCGATGGGCATAGGCAAAGGCAGTTTTTACCTGGCCTTTAAAGGCGGTAAGAAAGAGCTGTATGAAAAGGCGCTCGCCCTGCGCAGCGACCAGGCAATGGCTCAATTCAGAAAAGAACTGGATGCAGCAGATGACCCGGTGGAATATATCCGCGAATTTTTCCGCAGGATAGCGCACAGCACCAGGGCGAAACATCAGAACGGCTGCATCTTTGGCAATGCGGTAGCGGAGCTTTCCAATATCGAAAACCCAATGATGAAAAGGGCTGCCACTCACCTGCAAGGGCTGGAGGGGCTTTTTCTCGACGCCTTGCTGAGGGGAAAACAAGAAGGCACTTTGCATTCAAAGATGGAACCCGCGCTGCTGGCCCGTCTTCTTCTCAACAACTGGAACGGGCTTGGCATTACCCGGCGTATTTACCCGGACAATGAAGCGCTTTCGGAACTGATAGAAATACAATTGAAAATTCTTGGCTGACCGGGAATGCAAGTGGAAAAAACCTCGTTAACCAGGAATGTAATTGACATCCCCAGTTAATAAGGAACACAATTGAAAACAACTTCATTAGTCAGAAATATAATTGACTTCCTCTCTTAACACGGAACACAATTGAAAACACTTCATTAATCAGAAACATAATTGACATCCTCAGTTAACAAAAAACACAATTGAAAATACTTCATTAACCAGGAATATAATTGATATCCTCAGCTAACCAGGAACACAATTAAAATCCCTGCTTAATCACAATCAAAAAACTTTACTCAATCAACGAACCAATAACACTTTTTTTCATCTATTTTGTACCAAATAGTACAAAATAATTACTGCACTTATGCAAAAATTCAACCGGTATACCGCCCTGCTTTTCGCAGTGGCAGGCGGACTTGCTGTTGCCAATGTATATTACGCACAGCCCCTGCTGAACAGGATGGGAAACGACCTGGATATCCCTTCCCATTCATTAGGCATTATTGTTACCGTTACGCAAACAGGTTATGCCCTCGGGTTATTACTACTGCTGCCGCTGGGCGACTTATTCAACCGCCGCAAACTGATTGCCGTTCAGCTATTGCTGGCCGCTGCCGCGTTGCTCACTGTGACCTGGTCTCCTGCCAAACTGCCCTTCCTGGGCGGTATTGCAGCAGTAGGATTATTGGCCGTAGTTACACAAACACTGGTAGCCTATGCAGCTACACTGGCTGCCCCCGAAGAACGCGGACGCGTAGTGGGCTTTGTTACCAGCGGTGTAGTACTGGGCATTCTGCTGGCGCGTACAATATCGGGCGCCCTTGCAGATATAGCGGGTTGGCGCGCAGTATATTTCTTTTCCGCTGCACTGATGTTACTTACTGCCGGCGCCTTGTACAAGGTATTACCTGTCAGCGACCCACAAAAAGCCATCGCCACTTATCCGCAACTCCTGCTTTCCTTGTTCCGCTTATTCTTACAGGAACCTGTACTGCGGGTACGGGCTGTTATTGCCTTCTTTATTTTCGCTGCTTTCAGCGTGTTATGGTCATCGCTGGTGTTGCCACTTAGTGCACCGCCCTACTCCTTTTCCTCTTCTGCAATAGGCATGTTCGGATTAATTGGCGTGGCAGGCGCATTGGGCGCAGCGCGTGCTGGCCGGCTGGCCGACCAGGGTCATGGCCAGCGCACCACGGGGGCTGCACTGGCATTGTTGCTGCTTTCATGGCTGCCGCTGGGATTTGCCCCTCACTCACTGGCTGCGTTGATTGCCGGTATCATCCTGCTGGACCTGGCTATCCAGGCGGTGCATGTTACCAACCAAAGCATGCTTTATAATATCCGGCCGGAATCGCGGAACCGGATGGTAGCAGGGTATATGCTTTTTTATTCCATCGGCAGCGGTTTCGGCAGCATTGCCGCCACCACGGTATATGCATATGCCGGGTGGACGGCCGTATGCCTGCTGGGCGCTGCGCTCAGCGCCGCCGGGCTGATTTTCTGGGCCACTACCCTTCCCCGGAAGATACACGCACAAAAAAGCAATACCTTTACCTTACAACACCAAAAATAACCGTCATGCCGCATATACCCATTTACCAGGTAGATGCTTTCACACATGAGCTGTTTGGCGGAAACCCGGCAGCCGTATGTCTCCTGGAAGCATGGCTGCCAACAGAAATACTTCAGAAGATTGCAGCGGAAAATTTCCTGCCGGAAACGGCCTTCTTTATTCCTTCCGGCCGGCAGGGACATTATGAACTCCGGTGGTTCACACCCGAAATAGAAATGGACCTCTGCGGACATGCCACCCTGGCCAGTGCGCACGTACTGTTCAATCACCTGGGATGGGATATGCACCAGATCACTTTCCATACGCAAAGCGGTGAGCTGATCGTTTCCAAAAACAATGACCTGCTCACGCTTGATTTCCCGTCACGACCAGCAGTACCAGCTACCCTGCCAACGGAAATTCTTAAAGGAGTGGGCGTATATCCCATGGAAGTGCTAAAGGCCAGAGACTATATCCTGGTGTATCACGACGAGGAAATTGTACGCAGCCTCCAACCGGATAAAGCCATCCTTGACCAGATCAACCTGGACCCCGGTGGCATTATTGTAACCGCCAAAGGTAAACACGTCGATTTTGTATCGCGGTTCTTTACGCCGCAAGCCAGCATCTTTGAAGACCCGGTAACCGGTTCAGCCCATTGTTCACTGATCCCCTTCTGGAGCCAGCAGCTGGATAAGAAAGAAATGATTGCGCTGCAGGTATCGCCCAGAACAGGAAAGCTTTATTGCGTAAATGCAGGCGACCGGGTGCTGATTGGAGGTACCTGCAAAACCTATCTGGAAGGAAATATTTTTGTACCTTAATTTCATGAGATATATACCTATACTGCTGGTATGCCTGCTGACAGCAAATTCCGGCGGGGCACAATCCCTCCCGCAGATAGACAGCACCGTACTGGCTTTCATGAACCAGTATCATGTACCGGGCATGTCTGTTGCGGTAACTTACCATGGTAAACTGGTATATGCCCGCAGCTACGGCTATGCAGATACTGCACAACATACCACCCTAACCCCGCAGCACCTGTTCCGCATTGCCAGCGTATCGAAGTGTATAACAGCTACGGCTATATTAAAACTGGTGGAAGCAGGCAAACTCTCGCTCAACGACCGGGTATTTGGCCCTAACGCCGTATTGGGAACACAGTATGGCACACCACCCTATGCAGAAAACCTGGAAAAGATCACCATTCGCCAGTTGCTGGAACATACCTCCGGCGGATGGACCAACAACAACGCAGATCCTATGTTCAGCCATCCTCACATGACTGCGGGCGAACTGATTTCATGGACCATCGATCATCAGCCGTTGGATAATATTCCCGGAACGGTATACGCTTACTCCAATTTTGGTTACTGCATTCTCGGGCGGATCATTGAAAAAGTATCCGGTATGCCTTATGAGGATTATGTAAAAAAGGCGGTACTGCAGCCCTGTGGCATTACCGATATGCAGATAGGCGGCAATACGCTCGCACAAAGGAAACCACAGGAAGTAGCGTACTACGGTCAACATGGAGAACAGCCTTATATTTATAACATTACCCGCATGGATGCACACGGAGGATGGATAGCCAGCGCCACAGACCTCGCGCGCCTGCTGGTACATGTGGACGGGTTCCCTATACCGGCGGATATACTGGGTGTAAGAACCATCGCAACAATGACCACTGGCTCCGAAGCCAATCCTGGCTATGCCCTGGGATGGGCGGTAAACCCTTATCATAACTGGTGGCACTCCGGTTCACTTCCCGGCACTGCCAGCGAAATAATACGCGCACACAAAGGATTCAACTGGGTGATGCTTTGCAATACCCGTACCGATGGCAGCTTCTTCAACGACCTCGACGGGTTACTATGGAAGGCGGTAAACGACCCCAATACAAAGTGGCCGGATACCGATCTATTTAAACATGGGACCGATCATACGGTTATGAAAAATTAATTTACGAAGCGCAACAGGATCAATTTCTCCCTGCTGCGCATATACGATTTTTCCTCCCGGCTCCACTAAAACCGTGTAAGGCAAAGCGCCCTGCCATTTTGGATCTACCGCTTCAATCAACTCATACTTATCTTTCCCGGTGAAGAGATAATTCTTCCCGGACGAATATTTCTTCTTTAAAAACTGCAATACCTTATCTTTCTTTTCCGGTTCATCTGCACTGATACTTACAAATTCAAAATCACGCTCACTGAATGTTTTAGCCAGGATAATAAATTCCGGGAACTCCGCTACACAGGGCACACACCAGGTGGCCCAGATGTTGATGAGCCGTAAATTGGATGATGTATTTTTCAATAGTTCCTTAATACCGCTTACTGTAACGGTATCCAGGCTTACCGGTTCCTTTGCCCATGCCTGCATTGCTTTTTCCACGCTGCCGCTTTTATCTTTCCACTTCACCGAACAACCAAAAACCTTCGTAATGGTTACCGGTACTTCACGTTGCTGCAACACCGCGTCAATGGCATTCCGCGCATCTTTTGATCCTGGCTGCTTTGCAGGATTTTCCATATCGTCTATCCGCCCCTGGTAACGCAGCTTCCTGTCTTTATCAAAAATAAAAATATGCGGCGTTGCTATTGGTCCATATGCGCGCGATACGATTTCACTATCGCCGTCATATAAATAGGGGAAATTGAACTGCTTATCTTTTGCCCGCTGTTTCATATCATCGAAAGAATCTCCCAGGTCGGTGTACCCCAGCTCATCATACCGCAACCCTTCTGCATTGTTAGGCATAATAGCTACCAGTTGCATGCCTTTACCGGCATAGTCGGAAGTGAGCTGCTTTATCCTGTCTTCATACGCCTGTGCAGTAGGACAATGATTACAGGTAAACACCACCGCCAGTACTTTGGCATCTGCAAAAGACGACAAGGTATAGTTTTTCCCGTCTGTGCCCGGCAGGTTAAAATCCGGCGCTGCTGCGCCAATAGGCAGTTGCTGCGCTTTCAGCAGAAGTGGCAGCAGCAATATAAAACAGAGCATGCTGCTGATAAGAAAGTTCTTCTCCATATTAAATGGTTTATTTTTTCTTACAACCCACCCAAAGGATGGCATCTTCATACATCTTAACGGTATCTAAAGTTACTAAAACTTCTACATCCTTGTTTAACCTGGGGCCGGGTTCCCATTGATACCATTCATTTGCCGGGCTCAAGTAATCGGCCGGCTATTCACCCGCCGCCCAGAATATAGCGTTCTCAAATAATTGCGTGTATGCAGCGTTACCAAGCAAGGCCGGCCCATGCCCCATGAAAATATAGATGTTCCTGGCTTTATAATGTTCATTGGTCCATACCACCGGGTGATCGCCCATTTTCTTATCAGACGCAGGCGCATAAGAGTTTTCATCCACACTGGCCAGCACATGTACCTGCGGCCGGGGGCTCTTGTTATAGGTATACCATTCTTCTTTATTAATAATAAAGGGAGATGTAATATTCCTCATCACAGGATGTTGCTTATCTTCCACTGTAACTGTTCCATCGGCAAAACCGGCGATATAGTTGGTAAAACGGATACCGCCCATAAAGTTGGAGAACCAGTTCCACATAGGAAAACCGTCAAACTCGCCAAGCAGGGTGGCATGATGAAACCCGATCCAGCCGCCACGACCTTCGTTGATGTAGTGTTCAAAAGCTTCAGCTGCTGCGGGTTTCCAGCCATAAGGGGGATAATCGAGCTGGATGAAAAGCCGGTACTGCTTTAAGTATGCTTCATTGATAACATCTGTATTGGTGATATAGGTAAGATGGATATGCCTTTGTGCAGCCAGGCTATCCAGCCAGGTTTTGGCCGCTTTTGAAAATGCGAGATGATGCCCGCCGTTTTCATACAGCACCAGTGCGGCAAAGGCAGGCTTATTACGGTTGGGATATAAGGTGGCATTAATTTCATCCAGCAGGTATTCCTTTTCATCGGAGGCATATTCCCAGAACATCACGCCGCCCATTTTACTGGCGGTTACATAGTTGCATTTGTTTTGTACCGACCATTCATCGTCGTAGGTGATAAACTCCCGCGTGGAGGGATTGAACAGGTAAGGTGCTTTGGCGCTTTCATCGCGGTAGGCGTGGAAACCGTTTTTGTTTACGAGACTGTCTTTTGTAAACGTATAGCCTTTACCAAAATACTGTGATACGATCCTCCCACCCAGCCCGGTGCCAATACTGTCTGCCAGTTGGAAACGACGCCCGTAAAAGGCAATGCCCATCACCAGCTTTTCTATAGGCACGCCAGCGGCCACATAGGCTTTTACGGCCTTATCGCCTGATAGTGCGCCGGGATTATCTGCCGGCGTGTAGAGATTGGTATGATGCCCTGCTTTCTTATCTGAATAAAAATCATAGGTCATCAGGTTCACATAATCCAGGTATTTAGCCGCCTTTCCCATTTCCGTTGTTTCCAGGAATGCGGCAAAACCACCCACTGCCGTGGTGAGCAATTTTTGCTGATGGGTTTCTTTCTGCAACTTATCCAGCTCCTTACGCAGCTCCATAAACAGGAGGGTGAAATTTTGTTTGTCTTCCGGGCGGTAAACATTCCCTTCTTCCCCGGGGCGGCCGGGGTATTCCCAATCTATATCCACCCCATCCAGCCTGTATTTACGGATGATGTTCACGGCGCTTGCTGCAAAGGCCTTGCGCGATGTATCCGTTAACACGGCATCGGAGAAATTTTCACTCCAGGCCCAGCCCCCGATGGAGATAAGGATCTTCAGCTCCGGGTTAATAGCTTTGAGTTCATTGATACGGCGCAGGTTTACCGTATCTGTTTTTTCGTGGGTAAGCACCGCGCGGTTATGCTGCACATCCACAAAGGCATAGTTAATGTGCGTGAGCTTGCGGGGAGCAATCCTGTCTGTATTCACCAATCCCCTGAATCCGCCTACATAGCCGATGATCACCGGCTTCGCCTGTGCTGCGGTATGTTGTTCAAACATCCGTGGCGCAGGGGTAGCAGCGTTAAGTAAAGCCGGGAGTAGTAGCATTAAAAAACAGGTACCTCCTTTCTTTGGTGAATGCAAATACTTCATCATATCTTTTGATTAGAATGTTTCAGATCTTTAACCGCAGTTTCTTTTTCTCCAGGAAGCCCACCAGGATAAAAATTACAACTGGAAACAGCAACAAATCTCTTCGATTTCCTTTTAAAAGTAACAGAATAGCCTGTTTTTCCCCATTAATGGCATTAATATGCTATTAATTACTGCAATTAATGCTTTGTTAACGCTCCTGTTAGTCCTTCCCGCTTTACTTGCATCTTATTCCGGCATTAATGCCGGGAAACACAACTAAGGTGAATGCAAAACCTTTGGAGAATCCGGGCAAGCCGGGTTCTCCTCTTTTTAGCTATGGTTTCCACGTTAATAACAAACAGTATACATATGAAGCGTATTTTAACAGCTTTTCTCTCCCTGCTGAGCATTACCGCCCTGGCACAATTGAAACACAGCAGGGAATCGCAGTATCCTACTTATCATGGCCTGGTGATGGCCGGCTACCAGGGATGGTTCCGGGCCGAAGGCGATGGTTCCGGCGCACGCCGCTTTTCCTATGGCGATGAAACCCGCAGTGGTATAGACATGTGGCCCGATGTGAGCGAGTATGAAAAAACATACGCCACGCCTTTTAAACTGGCCAACGGGCAACCCGCACGTTTCTTCAGCTCCTACGATAAAAGCACCGTGGATATCCATTTTAAATGGATGCAGCAATACGGGGTGGACGGCGTATTTATGCAACGCTTTTTTAATAATGCCAAACACCGCGACAGTATCTCATCCGTGATCCTGAAAAATGCCTTTGCCGCGGCTTCAAAGTATAATAGAGCCATTGCCTTGATGTACGATCTTTCCGGGTTAAGCGCTCATGGAGAAGATTGTTCCGCTATTATTGAAGACTGGAAGTACCTGGTAGATCAACTGAAAGTAACCAATCAGCCGGGCGCCAAAACTTACCTGCAGCAAAATGGCAAACCAGTGGTAGCCATCTGGGGTATTGGATTTCCCGACCGCCCGTATAACCTCCGGAATATCGGCTTGGAGCGGCTCATCGACTTCCTGAAAAATGACCCGGTGTACGGTGGCTGCGCTGTTATGCTGGGCGTACCCACAGCCTGGCGCAACCTGAACGCCGATTGTTTGCCGGATCCCTACCTGCACACCATCATCAAACAGGCGGATATAGTGCTGCCATGGACCGTGCAACGCTACTCCCCGCTGCTGCATAACGATATGGACCGGTTCCGTGATAATCTTATCGACGACCTGGCCTGGTGCCGCGCCAATCACATCGAATATGTACCCTGTGTATATCCCGGTTTCAGCTGGCACAACCTGAGCCGCTATGAATTTCCGGATGATGTGAAACCCGTAGGCTCCATTCCCCGCCAGGGCGGACGCTTTTACTGGCAGCAGATTTCCACTGCCTTAACCGCCGGCGCCAGCATGTTATATGTAGCCATGTTCGATGAAGTGAATGAGGCCACCGCCATCTTTAAAGCAAGCGATCAGCCACCGGTGAGCAGTACCACTCCATTTATTAATTTAGATGGAAAACCATCGGATCATTACCTGTGGTTAACAGGCGAAGCAGCAAAAATGCTACGCAATGAAAAACCACTGACCACAAAAATGCCGGAAAGAAAATAATACTACCAGAAATACAACGTCCCGGCAACCAATGGCTGCCGGGACGTTGTATTTTATCATCATATACTTATCGTAATACCTGTATTGAATGCGCTTTCTTCTTTGCCAGCAGGTAAACGCCGCTGAAATAAGAAACAATACCCACCACCATAAAGATCAGCAGCATCCATATTAACTTCCGCCTGTTCTCTTTACGTCTCACATTACCATCCAGCACCAGCTGTTCCACTTCCAGCCATCTCCTGCCCGGATCGCCGGTGGTATAGCGTTCCGCCAGCCTGCCGGTACTCATCATTTGACGGTACATAGCCGCCACCGATTTGGCATTGGGTATATTATCCATCAAGGCGCACAATTCCCTTGTATCATCATCTGTTACTTTCCGCCCGGGAATAGCCGGTTCGGGGAACTTCCTCAGCAGTAGCCTATCTGCCATCATTTTAAAATAACTACTCATAAGAATGCCTGTATGAATGGTTTGACATCGGTAATGTATCTACGAGATACGGACATCCACAGTTTTCACTCCCGCCAAAAAATGACGAAAAACCCAGTCGGGTATTTTTCTCCCCAAAAACACGGCTGCCGCGCATTCTATCATCCGGACGCCTAACCATAAATCCCCTGAAAGCAGGCCACGGCGCCCATCCCGGCCAACTGCTTCCATGAACCACCACTACAGAATTGCTTTAGGAATTATACCTACATTTAACGCATGAAAGTGCTGATTATAGAAGACGAGCCTGCACTCAGGGCCAGCATACAGGAATACCTGGAACACCAGGGATATATTTGTGAACTGGCGGCAGATTTTCCACAGGCCATTGACAAAGTCAATGAATTTGACTACGATTGTATAGTGGCCGACATCGGCCTCCCCAGGGGCAATGGGCTGGATATAGTAAAAGAACTGAAATTACTGGAATCCAAAGCGGGCATCATCATTATCTCAGCCAAAGATTCCCTGGAAGATAAGCTCAGCGGACTTGAACTCGGTGCAGACGATTACCTCACCAAACCCTTTCATCTTTCAGAACTCAATGCCCGGGTAAATGCTATTTTACGCCGGAAAAATTTCGACGGCAATACCACCGTTACCTTTTCTGAAATCACTATCAAACCGGCCTCCAAAACCGTGCTGGTGCACAATAAATCCATTACCCTCACAGGAAAAGAATACCAATTGTTATTATATTTCATTGCCAACCAGCACAGGGTTGTTACTAAATCGGCGCTGGCAGGGCATCTGTGGGGCGATGAATACGACCAAGCCGGTTCTTACGACTTTATTTATACCCATATTAAAAACCTGCGGAAAAAAATGCTGGAAGCCGGTGGTGAAGATTATATCAAAACAGTGTATGGAACCGGTTACCGTTTTGGATAACTCTATTTAAAAACAGCTTGTGTATATGAAACTGCTGACCAAAACAACACTGTATTTTTTGCTGATCATGCTACCTGTTTTTACAGCAGGCGCTTTTTATCTCTATTCAAAATTCAACAAAGAGATAAAACATGAAACTGATGAAGAACTTGTGAACGACAAGCTCCAGTGGATGCGCTATCTCGATACCGCCCATGTGGATAACCCCATTTTCCGCATCAACACACCGGAATTTAACCTGCAACACACGGAAAAAACAGCACAAACCCAACATAAATTAAAGAGTGTAGACATTTACCAGGAACCGGAAAATACCTACGCGCCTTTCCGTCAGCTCACACAGATAATACATGTAAATGATAAAAATTATGAACTGGTACTGCGTAAATCGATCATTGAAAAAGATGACCTGGTAAATAACATCATACACGTAATGCTGGCAGCATTTGGAGGTCTCTTGCTGTTTGTACTGCTTTCCAACTGGCTGATCAGCAAAAGTGTGTGGAAACCATTTTACAGATCGCTGGGCGAAATACAAAAGCTACAACTTAACAAACTGGAAACCATTGTTTTTGAACGTACCACCACGCATGAGTTCAACCAGCTGAATGCCGCTTTGGGTAGCATGACCACCCGCATTCACAGGGATTATACCAGTATCAAGGAATTAACGGAAGATGCAGCCCATGAAATGCAAACGCCCCTCGCCATTGCACAAAGCAAGCTGGAACTGTTACTACAGGACGATACGCTTTCCGAAACGCAGCAGAACAGTATCCTTGCCAGCTATGAGGAACTGCAACGCCTGTCGCGCCTCAATCATAACCTCCTGTTGCTGGCCAAAATAGAAAACCAGCAATACCCTGTAACAGTACAACCGGATCTTTGCGCCATTGTTGAAAAATACCTGCTGCTTTTCGAAGAACTTATAAAGGAAAAAGAACTGCAGATCCACAAAGAAATGGCTGCCACAGCCCCCTGGCCACTGCACCCTGCACTTGCCGATATACTGGTCAGCAACCTGCTGGGTAACGCTATCAAATACAATTATACACGTGGCAATATTACCATCCGCATTACAACGGATACATTTACTGTTTCGAACACCAGCCACCTGCCTGAAATCCCCGCCAACGTACTATTCCAACGGTTTAAAAAACACAACAGCAACTATACCAACTCCAATGGATTAGGGCTGGCCATCATCAAAAAAATGGCAGACTCCTACGGCTTTAGCGTTCACTACACGTATACAAACGGGGAACACAGCTTCCGCGTGGGGCGCGGTTGATCAATCAGATTTGCTCCAGATTCGATGTTTTTCTTTGTGCTATGAACAAGCATCTGAAATACATCCTACCGGCTGCAATCCTCCTGGCTACAACAGGCATAGTGAATGCACAAAACCGTGTACCCGTTCCCGTTAAAGATACCAGCGTCCCGGCTGTGAAAGATACTATCAGCAAGGTATCCGACCTGGAAGAAGTAGTTATTTCCTCTACACGGAACAACAGCCGTATTGAAGATCTGCCCATGAAAGTAGAAGTACTGGGCAAAGAAGACATGATAGAAGAAAGCGGTATCAAACCAGGGAACGTAGCCAGCATCCTGGGCGACCTCT
>JBCNPS010000117.1:0-15190 GCA_039593235.1 Chitinophaga sp.
GCCGACGGTGGCGCGGGCGGTGCGGCCAGCACCGGGCCTGACAACAGGGCCAGACCGACCAGCAGCACCATCCTCATGCGGCCACCGCCCGGCCACCCAGCAACCGCGCCGGCAGCATGTAGTAACACCTCTTCTATGCCAACGGGAGGTGCGGTTCAACCATAACATATTTATTCAATCCTAAACCTGAAAAAAGCCGTGAATCTGCTGCTCCTTAGCCTGTTTGCTATTGCATTATGGCTGATGTTCTCCCTGTACCGGAGTCACAATCGCAAAAAGGCCGAATTGCTTGTACCCGTAAGATCTGCCAGTATTGTGAAAATTCACAGTTATAAGTCCTTCGGCATCATCGCTACCATCCGCTTTAAGGATGAACAAACCCCTCAGATCGGTGACCGGTTGCATGAAGAAGGTAATATTTACCGGATCACTGGGGTGGTAACGCCCGATCCTGTAAAGGAACAACCCAAAGATACCTGGGACTGCCGTCTTGTAAAAATATGATCGATGGAGTACCTCAAAGTATCATGGCTTCACCAGTTTGAAGACGAACCTGTATACCTGTATAGTGAAATAGATTCGCAGCGCTTTGAGAGCCGGAAAATTGAAATTTACCCGGATGGAAGCTTCGGCATTGCGTGCAGTCATTTTCATTTTGGCGGCACCGCCTTATCAGACCAGGTAATGCCAGGCCTGGAAGAGATCAGCGAAGGCAGGCAGTTTATTCCTGAACTGATTTCCCGGGCGGAATTTGAACTGGTGTGGAACAAATATTTTTATTTTTTGTCCTGACATAGCTGGTCCGTGGTTTGCGTAAGATCTATAGAAAAAAGAGATCTTATGAATGCTTTTATGATTAAAATTTCCGGAGGCCGCTTTTATGTAAAACCTTCTTCACCCGAGCGCTTCCTGGTAGATGTAGATGGAGAAGAGGTAATGATGGAGAAAGACGAAGACGGATACGTGCGCGCACCGGGCGCTACAGACAATGGCCGTCGTTTAAACATGGGCCTGCTCAACAATATTGCCGATGAAATTGCGGTGAGAACAGCGTAGAATTTCCACAGGTTGGGGTTACGGATGCTCCTCAAATGCCGTCAGGTATTTGTCGATGTACTGCGACTTTGTTTTGGATTTGTATTGCATTACAAAGCGGGGATGTTCCAGCGGAATCACCTTCCTAAAAAATTTTTCCTTTTCATTTAATGCCTGCAGGAAAGCAGCATTTTTACCTGTTCCCATACAATAACATACCTCGCGGCTGATGTTCCATTGCAGCTGTTCCTTTAAGCTGCTCACAATAAACGGGTAAGCGGCTTTTGTTAAAGCGGCGCTGTCGTAATAATTGTAATTTACTTCTTTGCCACCGGGTTGGAGGGAAGTAAATCCAAGCGGACAAATGGAACTGATATAAAATTTCCGGTAAAATTTTTTGACACCGCCGTAGGCGTCTATCACATCATATACAAATACAGAAGAGGGTTCATGTGTTTTGAGCCCGGTGATTTCGATCCCGCACTTATCCCACATACGTTTGGTATCTGTAAAGGGAACGCCGGTTGATCCGGATCCCAGCCGGCCGGGATTGATACCCAGGATCAGCTGTCGCGGTTGTTTATCGTCATAAAACTTTTTGTAGAACTGTTTCATGATATCCATAATACCGGGGCCTTCCCGGAAAGGGTTCATCACGCGGATGCCAGCAGGCAGTTTACCCGGGAAATGCAGTTGGCCGTTGAATGAAATGATCTGGTCTGCGATAGTCATTCCGCAAGTTAAGCCATTTGCTGATGCCTGGTAATTTTTTCCAGGATATCTTCTTCGCGGTAAGGCTTCATGATGTAGTCATTTAAGCCGGAGCGGAGGTACAGTTCAATGTCATCATCCATCACATTGCCGGTAATGGCAATAATGGTCACTGCTGCTTTTTTCGGGTCGGGCAGCTGCCGTATCATGTTGGTGAGCATAAGTCCATCGATGCCGGGCAGGTCAATGTCTGTCAGGATAAAGTCGAAAGCTTCCCGTTCATATGCTTCCAGGGCTTCTTCTGCCGAAGAAACAATCAGATAGGAAGCCTGCATTCTGTCCAGCATCAGGGCCAGTAACTTTTGGTTGAGGATACTGTCTTCCACCACCAGTAAACGGATGCCGGCGGGAATAGTAGCATTTGTAGATGTATTGTTCACGGGGACAATGATTTTTTTGGTAGCAGGAGATGAGGTCATCAACCTGTACCTGATTTCAAAATAAAAAGTGGTGCCTTTTCCTGGAAGGCTTTCCACATGAATTTTTCCGTTGTGCAGATCGATGATTTTTTTAGAAATATGCAACCCCAACCCGCTTCCTTTGTGATAATGGTTATTTCCCTGGGAGAAAGCTTCGAACACCAAAGGTAGTTCTTTATGTGAAATACCAACACCCGTATCTTTTACACTTACCTGTAATAAGTTGTTGTCACGTATATGTGCGGTAACGGTAATACTGCCTTTTTCCGTAAACTTGATAGCATTGGCCACCAGGTTGATCAGTACCTGTTTCAGCCGGAAGGCGTCGCCTACTACAATTAATGTGCTGGGGAAATAAATATTTATTTCCAGTGCCAGTGATTTCATTTCCGCCTGTACCGCCAGCGTTTTACATACTTCTTCAATAGCAATGCGGGGAGAGAATTTTTCTTCTCTCAGCACCGGTTCTGCGGATTCCATTCGCGTATAGTCAAGCACGTTATTTACCACCTGTAACAGCATTTCTGCAGAATGTCGTATAGCCGGCACCGTTTCTGGCTTTTTATCACGCTCTAGCAGGTGTGCATATCCCAGCAGGGACTGTACCGGCGTGCGTATTTCATGGCTGATGGTGGCGGCAAAATCACTTTTCTGCTGTGCATACTTTTCGGCTTGTTGCTTGGCCCTCAGTAGTGCCAGATCGTAGCGGTATAGCCGGATGATGCCATATATAATGATAGCTGCCAGTAACAGGATGAGAGGGATTTCCCAGTAATTATGCTTATCCAGCCGGTAAAGGGAATGATCAATATCCTGACCCAACCGAAATCGTCTTTTATCAGTTTCTTCAACAATGTGCTGCTTCAGATCTGCTATGAGATGAAGCAGTTCAGAGAACAGCCTTTCGTTGGCAATCACCAGGGCGTATTCTTTCTGTTTCAGGTTATTGTGGCTATCGGTGGCGTCCTTGATAAATTTATTGTAGGCAGCCTGTATTTTTGAGAGCTGATCTTTAGAGAATGCTTTACCGTCTTTATTGGTATCGTATTGTACGATTTTTACCTGCTGGCTGGTTTGTTGTACCTGCGACTTATTACTGATCGCATCTTTAATACGGCCCAGCAATTTCTTACGGCCTTTGGTAGTGGCGGTTTCCGTGGTAATGATTGTATCGGCTTTTGGGGCCGGCGCCGCTATTTTAATGTTACCCAGCTGTTGCAGCGGGAGGGGGGCGGCAGCGGTATCCCATACCTGCGATAGCTGCAGTAACGAGTCTACGTATAGCCGTGTCTGTAAGAACAGTTGCGATTTCCGCGCTTTGTCGGCCAGCAGCGCCTCTACCTGTTTTTCATTTCCCGTGGAGCTCATGGCGCTGTCCAGATGCGCGGTAATGCTGCTCAACTGTTCAACATAAGTATTCAGGTATTTACGGTCGTATGTAAGCGTATATACGCGGAAGTTATTATCTGCCGCATACAGCAATTGTACTGCCTGGTCAATATGACCTGCATCTGTTTTAGTGGCAACAAGATCTTTAACAACTATGCCTAACTGTGTTGACTCTTTTTTTCTTAAAGAAATGATCATAAAAAAGGTCATCAGAACAATCACCATTATCGTTAACACGGCATAACGTACAAAGGTTTTTTTTTCGTGGGTTGTATACATCGTTACTATAGATTGGGACGTTGGCTTGGTGGCTAAACCGGTGCGAAAATAGTCATTTTATGTTCCGTAACTAATAGATAATCAATGAAAAACAAAAAGAATAGATATGTAATTTCTGATGAATCTCCTATGTATGACTTTATTTAATACATTATATTTTTTTACTTATTAAAAGTTTCATATAGTGCCGTACTTCAAGGTGTAAATTTTGGAATATAAAATAACTATTATGTTTCACTTGAAAAGATGAACTTCTCTTTTCCTTTTGTATTATTGTTATTGTAACATTTTTACTGGCCTGATATACCAGGTCAATAGATTTGTTTTCCTTTGTATTATTGTTGCCATAATACCTGCTTTGATGCATTATCTGAAAAACTGTTTTCTAACCGGCCTGCTGCTCCTGGTGTTGTGGCCATGCGCTTTTGGTCAGCCTGCCTCTCCTGACCTGCACTACAAATTTCACAAAGGAGCCAGTGCGTTGCAGGACAGGATCTTTTACCTGTTTACCCTGATGGAGCAGGTACCGGGCCTGTCGCGGCTCCTGGATAACGACAGCGCTCTCAGCGCGCTTGGAAATGAATACCGGCAGCGTGTAGCCCATCCCGTGAGTAACGGCGATCTTACCGCTTCGCTGCAATTTTCAACACGCAACAGCGCTGAGGTAAACGCAGCCCTCCTTGGTTTATTACAGCGGCATCCAAAGGAAGTGGTCGGCCTGTTAAACGAAATGCGGGGCAGCGGCATGTTCCGGTTGTATGCAGATAAAACTGATGCCACATTGTTGAGTCTTGCCTGGAAAGATGCCGCCGATGGTGTGAACTATATCCTTAACGCCTATACGAATGGAAAGGGACTTCGTTATCCCGTAATCGATTCTGCCACCTATTATGTATTGTCGCCCGCTTACAGGTCAATGATACAACGGGTAATGGAACAGGCAGCGGAAAAGAAGGACGGCTTGTTTTTCCAGCCGTCGCTGGATGTGGCGCTGGCGCTGCTGGAGCTGAACCACCGTGATGAAGCCATACGTTACGAACCCTTATCCGCCACTAACGAAGCCGCTTATAAAATGGTGAAACAAACGGACTGGAGTAAATATCCTTATACCGCTATGCTTATCCTGGGTGCAAGCCCGGTGGCAACAGAGCCTTTGAGCGAAACCGGTAAAAGCCGCTGCCGTACCGGGGCGGAATTGTACCGTAAAGGAATGGCGCCTTTTATTATTGTATCGGGCGGGCATGTACGGCCTGTAGGAACGCGGTATTCCGAAGCAGTGGAAATGAGGAAATACCTGGTCAATGAGTTAAAGATCCCTGCGGCTGCGGTAATGGTGGACCCTTATGCGCGCCATACCACCACCAATGTACGTAATGCCATAAGGATCATGTGGCAAAGCGGGATCCCGGTTGATAAAAGGATGATGTGCGTTTCCGATATTATGCATGTGGCGTATGTTAACAGCCCGATGTTTACCAAACGCTGTACAACGGAACTGGGATATATGCCTGCGGCAGATGTTAAACAAACGGACCTTTACTTTTTGTCGTTCCTGCCCGATCTCCGCTCGCTGCAGGTAAACGTTTTTGATCCGCTGGATCCCTGAGATAAAATATTCCGTTCACTCATTCGTCTTTTTATAAACACATATCCTTTATTTTATGTCTGATTCTTCTATCCAGCCCTTATATACCATTCTCGGCGCAGGCGGCATTATTGCCAATGAACTGGCCGCTGAACTGGTAAAGCATCAAAAGCGGGTGCGCCTCGTGAGCCGTTCCCCTAAATCGATTGAAGGGATTACCGACCTGGTACCGGCGGATATCACCGATGCCGCTCAAACAAAAAAAGCAATAAAGGGCAGCACCGTAGTGTTCCTCACTGCCGGGCTTAAATATGATATCAAAGTATGGGCAAATGCCTGGCCGAAGATCATGACCAATGTAATTGAGGCATGTAAAGAGGCCAGTGCGAAACTCATTTTCTTCGATAACGTATATATGTACGGGTTAGTAAACGGTCCTATGAAAGAAGACGCCCCGTATCATCCTTCCAGTAAGAAAGGAGCCGTTCGTGCGGCCATTGCCACGCAGTTGATGAATGAAGTAAAGGCCGGTAACCTCACTGCCACTATTGCCAGGGCCGCCGATTTTTACGGTCCCGGCGCCGATAAAACCGGCTTTCTTAACCTGCTGATCATCGATAAGTTCAAAAAGAACAGTAGCGCCATGTGGCTGGGAAAAGACGACCAACCGCATAGTTATACTTTTACACCGGATGCTGCGAAAGGCTTGTACCTGTTGTCGCAGGACGATACCTCCTGGAACCAGGTATGGCACCTGCCTACCGCCCATCCCGCGCCGGACGGAAAGGGATATATACAACTCATTGCTTCGCAAATGAACGCAAAGCCGAAGTATATGAAACTGGGAAGCTTTATGCTTACCCTATCCGGGTTGTTTGATACCACCATCCGCGAAATAAAGGAAATGCTGTACCAGAATAATCACCCTTATATTTTAGACTCTTCAAAATTTGAACAGCATTTCAACGTGAAACCTACTTCCTATGAAGAAGGGATCCGGCAGACAGTAGCGCAATCTAAATAGTCTACTAATTTTGTAGGAAAATAAATTTGGAAGTTATTTTTTCTGTCTTATCTTTGCACCAGTTCTTTAAATAGCTTATCAAGAAAGGAGGAGGGACATGGCCCGACGATACCTTAGCAACCATCACTGTGCAAACAGTGAAAGGTGCTGCATCCATCCCGGTTTACGGACCAGGAAAGATAAGTCAGATCAATAGTTTTACTGTATATTATTGTTTCAAATAATTAGAAAACTCATCTGGCTCCAGGTGAGTTTTTTTTATGCCCCCACCTTCCTGATAAGCTCATTCAACGAACCTGTTTAATCAATTTTCATCAAACTAAAAACCAAACAAACGATGAGCACAATCACAGAACTGATCCATTCTATTCCCGTAGATCCGCAAACGGGTGCTATTGCCGTACCTATTTACCAAACCTCAACTTTTATCCAGGAAGCGCCAGGGGTAAATAAAGGATACGACTATGCACGGTCAAATAATCCTACCCGTGAAACCGCAGAGAAGATCATTGCAAAACTGGAAGGAGGCGCCACTGCATCTGCTTTTTCCAGCGGCCTGGCCGCTATTGATGCGGTAATTAAACTGCTGAAATCAGGCGACGAAATTGTTGCCGTAGATGATATTTACGGCGGCGCTTTCCGCTTATTCAACAAAGTATATGAGAAGTTTGGCATTAAAGTGAATTATGTGGATACTTCCGATACACAGGCAGTGTTTAACGCCATCACACCGGCTACACGCCTGATATGGCTGGAAACCCCTACCAATCCAACGCTGAAGATCTCAGACATTGTTGCCATTGGCCGTATTGCAAAAGCGCATAACTGTTTATTCTGCGTAGACAATACTTTCGCTTCTCCTATACTGCAAAAGCCATTGCAGCTGGGCGCCGACCTGGTGATCCATAGCGCCACAAAATACCTGGGCGGGCACAGCGATCTTATTGCCGGCGTAGTGGTATCTAAAACGTTGCAACTGGGAGAGGAGATTAAATTTTACCAGAATGCCTGCGGGGCCATACTTTCGCCATTCGACAGCTTCCTGCTGATACGCGGTATTGAAACATTGCACCTGCGTATTAAACAGCATGGTATTAATGCGCAGGCATTGGCGGAGTACCTGGAAAACCATCCCGCAGTAGATAAAGTATTTTATCCCGGCTTGCCATCGCATCCCGGCCATGAGCTGGCAAAGCAGCAAAGCAAAGGGTTTGGCGGTATTATTTCTTTTACATTGAAGGATGATACGGCGGAAGCAGCAACTGCCTTTGTAACATCTACCCATTATTTTAAACTGGCGGAAAGTCTTGGCGGCATTAAAAGTTTGCTATGTCACCCTGCGGCCATGACGCATAAATCCATTCCTGCTGAAAAGAGAAGAGCGGCAGGTGTAAGCGATAGCCTGATCCGCCTATCAGTAGGACTGGAAGAAACAACCGACCTGCTGGCCGACCTGGAGCAGGCGTTTACGAAACTGCCATCGCCCGCTTTCGCATAAAACGGGTGGTAAGCATAGCGGCTACATTATCCCCGGTGGCATTGAGGATGGTGGCCAGCGGATCTACCAGGGTGCCTATGATCATCAGCGGCGGGAGCGCTTCTACCGGGAAGCCATAAACGCTCATCACCAGCAGCTCGCCTATGTAGCCGCCATTGGGAATACCACCTTCCACAATACTGGCAATAACGGTAACACCCAGCGCCATGAGGATAACGGCTACGCTGTCGAATCCCCTGCCGAACATAGCAAACACCACAGCCATTTTTATGATGGAAGAAATGCTGGACCCGTCTTTATGCAAAGTAGCCCCCAGCGGCACTACTACATTGCCAATGTCGTGCGGTACGCCCATTTTTTCTACCGCCCGGAGGTTGGCCGGGATAGTGGCAATGCTGCTGCCGGTACCAACAGCAGTGAGGGTAGGAACAATGTTGTGTTTCCAGAAGATCTTTATACCGGGTATACCACCGGCAATAAACGCATACGCGCTGAAGCCAACAACAAAATACACAATGCCAAAACCATAGTAGATACCAAGGGAGTGCGCGTAGGTACCGAACAGTTGCGGGCCTACGGTGCCTACCTGGTAAGCGAAGTAAGCGCCCAAACCAACAGGGCCTGCTTTCATAATGAGGGTTAATATATCTTTCATCACCTCGTTGCCGGAGCGCAGGAACTGCCGGAAGGCAGCGCCCTTTTCACCGGTACGCATGGCGGCAAAACCAACCAGCCCGGAGAAAATAAGAAAGGGCAACATATTTTTGCGCGACAACAATTCATAAAATTCATTCACGGTAAGAAGCCGCACTACCTGCTCGCCCCAGTTGCCGGGCTGTTCCAGGTTCACTTCTTTTGAAAGCGTTACCTGCTGGTGAATGGGAAATATCCATACGGCCACAATGGTAAGAAAGGCAGAAATGAGGATAGTGCCAAGGAACACCAGCGACATCACACCAAGAATGCGGCCCAGCTTGTGCCCCGCCTCAATGTTGGCAATAGCATCTGAAATAGCAAAAAATACCAGTGGTATGATAGCAGTAAAAAGAAGGTTCAGAAAAACATCCCCCAGGGGTTTGATAACGGCTATACGCTCACCAAATATAAGCCCGGCTATACTGCCGGCTATAATACCAGCCAGTAGCCAGAACATACTACTGTACGTTTTGAGGAATCCCATGCCTGAAGTTTATAATTTACAAGATAACCAAATGTATCTGTCCGGTGAACAATCCGACACGAATATTGTTTATCGTGATAGCAAACCAATATATTTATCATGAAAAGCTGGCTGCTATGTTTGTTGCTGCCCCTGTTCGCTTTGCAGGAACGGACTTACACCATCGGAGAGGTGATGCGCAATGCCCGGCAACTGCACAACGACAGCACCATTGTTAAGGTGACCGGTTATGTGACAAAGAAGCTCCGCGGTAACAACTATCTTTTTGAAGACCGGACCGCCGAAATCCAGGTGGACATAGACCCGAAGTTCCTCCCGGAAAAGCCTTTCAGCGACAGGGATGAAGTGACCATTAAAGCCCTGGTGGAATACGAGATCAATAAGCCCATTACTTTAAAGGTAAGCAGGCAGGTAAGCAACGACTAACGTTCGTGGCTATATGATTTTATGCAAAAACATAAAGATGCTTCTCATACTTGCCAGGATCACAATTATCGCCACTGCCACCATAATAGTTTTAGCAGAAATTTTATTGGATACTTTTGCCGCAATAGGCGAAGCGATAGCGCTGCCTATAACGAGGCCCAGTACTGCATCCCAGTGTACATGATACAGTACGGTTACAAAGGTGAGTGAACTGAGCATGGCTATAAAAAAGCGGGTAGCCTTTACCGTGCCCAGGGAAAAACGGGGATGCCTGCCGCCTGCAATGAGGGAAGACAATACGATAGAACCCCAGCCGCCGCCGCCAATGGCGTCTATAAATCCGCCGCCAAAGCCCAGCAGGCCTATTCTTTTAATCTTTTTATCTACCTGTTTTTTACGTTGTGCGTTAATAGCGCGCATCAGGATCACGGTGCCGAGGATCAGGGTATAGAGCGATACTACCGGTTTGGTATATTGGGCGTAATGTTCCAGCGACGATAACAGGTAGGCACCTATCACGGCTCCGGCTATGCCGGGCAATATCAGCATCCTGAATAGTTTTTTATTGACGTTGCCCATCCGCATATGCATCCAGCCGGCAATCCCGCAGCTGAGGATTTCGGAAATATGCACTGCCGTACTTGCAGAGGCAGGGGGAACGCCCATCGACAGTGAAAAAGTGGTGGAGGTTATGCCGTAAGACATGCCAATGGCGCCGTCGATCATGGCAAAAATAAAACCGGCTACCAGGAAATAATAGAAAGTAGGAGGTACGTCTTCCACGTAAGTGCGGAAACCAGGCGATTGCCACCATGCCACGCCAAGGATCAGCCCCAGTATGAGGATGCCCGCTATACCGTAAATCCAGCGCTGTTTTCTAAAGTTGGCGCTTTCCGGTGCATTGCCGTTTACCGGCAGCGTTGCAACATCGGGTTCGCCTGTGGTCGTAGCTGCTGATGCAGCAAGGGTAGTAAGTTCTTTCTCCATTTTATTATAATGTGCCAGCCTTAATTCTCCACAAAATACATAAACTCTATGAAATTAGTAGACTGTCTGGAAAAAATTGCAGAAAGGAGAGAGAAAACCTGCTTTATATCTTCCTGAATTTTAATTTATAATTTGTAATTCCTTAAAATACCCGGACGTATAAAAATTGATTTACCTATATTTGGGGTTGCGAACCAATTTAACAACTACATGCTTTGGCAACTCTTCTGGACAATTATATTAGTATTATTAAACGGATTTTTTGTTGCGGCAGAATTTGCCATTGTTAAAGTACGTTCTTCCCAGATAAACAGTAAAGGCGGCGCTGCCGGCAAAAGAGCCACCGGCGCGGCTAAAAGCATCCTGGGCAACCTGGATGGCTATCTGGCGGCCACACAGCTGGGCATAACCCTGGCTTCGCTGGGCCTGGGCTGGGTAGGCGAATCCGTAATGACATCTATCGTACTGCAGGTGATGGAACGCCTGGGCATCTCCATTTCACTCGCCGCCACCCACGTCATTGCCGTAGCCATCGCCTTCACCATTATTACCATCCTGCACATCGTTTTCGGGGAACTGGCGCCTAAATCAATGGCTATCCGTAAACCGTTGCCTACCACGCTGGTGGTGGCGATCCCGCTGCGGATCCTTTTTGTCATCTTCCGTCCTTTTATATGGTTGCTCAATGGCCTGGCCAACAGCATCCTGCGCCTTATTGGCATCAAACCGGCCGGCGAGTCAGAAATCCACTCAGAAGAAGAACTGAAACTGATCATTTCTGAAAGCCAGGAAGGCGGCGCCATCGAAGAAACCGAACGGGAGCTGATCCAGAACGTGTTTATGTTCGATGACAGCCGTGTAAGGGAAATCCTTACCCATCGCAAGGACATTTCATCGCTTGATATCAATCTTCCCCTGGAACAGCTGATAGACCAGGTGATCAAAGACGGCTACTCCCGCTATCCCGTATCCAGCGGCTCGCTCGACGAGCTGAAAGGCGTGGTATATACCAAAGATGTGGTAAAAGGCATGCATGAAAAAACGCTGCATAGTATTACAGATATCATGAAACCGGTATTTTATGTACCGGACAGCATGAAAATAAAAGACCTGCTGCGCACTTTCCAGGGACAGCGCCTGCAAATGGCGGTAGTAACCAACGAATTTGGCGATACAGAAGGTATTGTTACCATGGAAGATATCCTGGAAGAACTGGTGGGAGATATACAGGATGAACACGATCATGAAGCCCCGATAGTAGAGCAGAAAGACGATAATTTTATTGTGAACGCACATGAGTACATCGCGGATATCAATGAATTATTACCCCACCCCTTGCCGGAGAGTGAACATTATGAAACCCTTTCCGGTTTAATTAACTATATCCACGGCAACATTCCCCGGGAAGGAGAAGTGATCATGATCGAGGATTACGAAGTGCTGATCCTGAAAATGTTCCGCAGTTCCGTGGAAAAAGCCCGGTTAAGACTGATCCGATAAATAGTTTTTTATGGAGAAGAAGATCCTGCACGTGCTTGAAGGACGTGAAAAACATATTACAGCAACAGAAGTAGTGCGGCAGTCGTTGCCCACTATGCAGTTCCGTTTTGCCAGCCCGTTCATTGTAGTGCATCATATGCCGCCAAAATACTTTGCGCCCGGATCGCCGGAAGAGAGGCTGCATCCGCACCCGCACCGCGGGTTTGCACCGGTTACCTTTATGTTGCAGGGCCAGGGCTATCACCGCGATAATACAGGTAACGCTATGACCGTTACCGCCGGCGATGTACAATGGATGTTTGCAGGAAAAGGGATCCTGCACAGCGAAGGGCCATCGAAAGAATTTCTCAAAGAAGGCGGCAACTACGAATTATTACAGCTCTGGTTTAACGTACCGGCATCACATAAGGGAGAAGCGCCCTGGTACCAGTATATCAAAGGCGAAGAAATGCCCCCGGTGGCAGGGAAAGAAGGCGTACACCTCTCCCTTATTGGGGGCGACTATGAAAACAAAACCGGGCCGCTGAAAAATTTTACACCCATTACGGCCATCTGGGGACAGGTGGAAGCAAACCGTGAGGTAACGCTTACGGCTACACGCGGATACTGGACGCTGTTGTATGTGGTGGACGGAAAAATAAATGTGAATGGAACGGAAGTAACCGGTTATCACCTGGTAGTGTTCGACAAAGACGATGAACAGCCCGACGTGCATATCACAGCGCTTGAAAATACCCGCCTCCTGTATCTTTGCGCTGAACCCATCAACGAACCGATAGCCGCGAAAGATAATTTTGTGATGAATACTGCTGAAGAAACGGAGCAGGCTATACAGGATTATAAGAACGGTTTATTTGGTACGCTGGAACAATAAAAAAAAGAGGGGAAATTTCCCCTCCGCTGATTTACCTGAATAAGGTGTCTCTCCGTGGCCAGGATGTATCCCCTTTCCTGTCTTTTTTCTTCTTATGTTTCATTACGGTATCCATTGGCTTTGGTGGAAAGGTGTCCTGTGCAAATACTTCCATCTGATCAATCTGTGCTGGCATTACCGGAGCTGCCTGTGCCTTGTCCGGAGTACCCCTGAAGAAAAAAAGCAGGGTAAGCAGGCCCATGAGCCCGATGGTAGCTGGTAGGTTTTTCATAAAAATAAGTTTTATGTTCAGGAGATAATAAGCAGATATCATGCGCTGTTTCTGCGGCTGGGCATTCACCAACATAAGCCATTGACACTATTTCAGTTATCCCCCGTCCACCTTCCTCTCACGGCGCATTACTGTGGATATTGTACGCCAAAAAGTGGAACAGCAGACACGTTATTTTCCGCCATATGCCCACAGGCAGCCGGAAGGAGAGAGGCATTGCTTTTGTGGCCATTAGGTATTCTTCATCAAAATTTTATCTTATGAAAGGCACCAGAAATGAAAATACCCGGCAAAGCAAACAGCAATCATTCTCCAATATGCCACGCCCCGAAATCAGGGATAACCTCGACAGCAGGAAGAATGAAGAACAGGACGATAAAGGCGATGGTACCACTCATAACAGCAAGAGCACGAAAGCCAGTAAACATAAAAAGCATTGATAACCCCGGCTCCCGCCCCAGGCGGCCGGAGCCGCCTAAATAAACGAAAACATGGATCGTATATTTTTCAGCGCTGCACTGGTAGCCGCGGTTGTTTTCAGCGCCTGCAACAGTCCCATGCAAAGTAAAGAAGAAAGGGCCACGAAAGACTCTGCCAATGCGCCGGTACAGGGTGTACCGGAAGAAAATACTGAAAGCGCCAAACTGGATACTACCTATGGTGATTACCATATTTCGGCTATTACCAACGGCAACAGCAGTATGAGGGATCTTATACTGGCAATAGGCAGTAAAAAGGATTCCACCCGGGCCGATAGTACCATTGAGAAAGATGTAAAGGGGAAATTAAAGAATATGATGGTGGCGGACCTGGATGGAAACGGCCAACCGGAGATCTACCTGCAAATGCTGTCTGAAGGTACAGGCCAGTTTGGAAAGATCTATGCGTTTGAAATTGCACCCCGGATCACAAGGATCAATACCTTTTCGCTGGATACCATGCAGCAGGCTGCCTACCGCGGACAAGACACATTTTTTATCAAAGGAAAAACGCTGGTACGTACTTTCCCTGCCTACAGGGAAGGGCAGCCGGATGCACTCACCTCAAATACCAAAGGCATCATTATTTATCATTTGCAGAAAGCGGGAGATACCCTGAAGCTGATGCCTGCAAAATAAAAGCTATTGCAGCCGGCGCCCGCTGCAATAGCTTTCATCATTATTTATTGTACCCGATGCCTTCTTTATCCCAGCGGGTATAGAAATATTGAAGTGCATTGGTGAACTGCGCAAAGTTTTTGTTGGCAGGGAGGGTCCAGCCATCCTCTGCATAAGCCGCGAGGCGGGGAAACACCTGGTGGTTCATCGTTTTTACATCCGGGATCCATTCGCCCCACATCTGGCAGCCGCTGCCCAGTATTTTAGCATGATATTCAGGCGCCAGGCCGGCAGGGATAGGATCAAAGCTGTAGGCCTTTTCCAGCGATATGTCTTTGTAGCTGTAATCCAGGTAAGTCATGGCATGATAAGAGTTGATCACATCATATCCTTTGGATACCGCCTCTGTGATCAGTTTCAGCTCTCCCTTCCAGAACTGGACAATAGTGCCCGCCGCAAGTTTTTCTGTAGCGGAAACGTCTTTACTGTCGGTAAACTCATGCAGTTTGCTGCCCATAATCTCATTCCAGCCGGCCATACGACGGTTTTTCCCGGCCAGGAAGTTGGAAATATTGTTGGTGAAAGCGATCTGCAGATCTGCAGGAGAGCCCAGTTTATGTGCTTTCATGTAAGCATTTACACCGGCATCCGCTTTCCACTGGTCGTATTTTACTTCGTCGCCCCCGATATGGATCACTTTGGAGGGGAACAACGCTATTACTTCCTGCAGCACATCTTCCAGGAACGCGATCACTTTGGGATCAGATACATTGAACACATCGTAATGCACGCCAAACTTACCCGGTACTTTGATGGGCGTGTGCGTGGTGCCCAGCCAGGGGTAGGCGCCAATAG
>JBCNPS010000118.1:0-15088 GCA_039593235.1 Chitinophaga sp.
ACCAGCAATGAAAAAACGGCTACTGCTACCTTTGGAGGCGGCTGCTTCTGGTGTACAGAAGCCCAGTTCCAGTACCTCGACGGGGTCATTAAAGTACAATCCGGCTACGCCGGCGGCAATGTGCCCAATCCAACCTACGAACAGGTATGTACCGGTACCACCGGCCATGCAGAAGTGATCCGGGTTACCTACGATCCCGCTAAAATCAGTTACGAGGAACTGCTCCAGGCCTTCTGGCTAAGCCACGACCCTACCCAGCTGAACAGGCAGGGAAACGACGTAGGCACCCAGTACCGCAGCGTGATCTTCTATAATAATGAGGACCAGAAAGAGAAAGCGGAGTTTTACAAGAAAAAACTGCAGGAATCCGGGGCATACGACAAGCCCATTGTAACGGAAATTGCACCGCTTACTACCTTTTACGAGGCGGAAGACTATCACCAGAACTACTATAACCAGAACGGGTCCCAGCCGTATTGCACGTTTGTGATCAAGCCCAAACTGGAAAAGTTCAAAAAGGCGTTTGCCGGGCACCTGAAAAAGCAGCCCTGAGGCCATCGCATTACAATGATTGCCCGCTTCTCCTGGTAAACGAACAGGATTTTCCGCCAAAGGTGTAAATTACCAGTAAATTTATCAGATTGTATTGATCCAGGAGATTGCGGAATGCTTACTGCATAGCAACAGCATGGTTACGGCATGGATACTCCTGGTTTACCCCGGATATCAGTTATCCCCGGGCCGCATCCCATCCGTAAATACCCGGTACCTGGTAAATGCGGCTTCCCTGCGGCGGGTCATTATTTGTCACCGGGGTATAATCTTCCTCTTACTGCCTTTATAGTTATAGCTGAAACCTGAAAAACTTTTATTAACTTATGCAGCAGTTAATAAAAAGTTCCACCATTAATGAGCACTGTACAAGTATGTCCCTGGTGTGGGAGCACGGATATTATCCGTACCATACCGGAAAAAGACCCTTTTAACGTACTGGTTATCTGCCAAAGCTGTCAAAAGGTAGTAATCGATGAAACATCCCCGGAGAAACGGAAAAATTCAATCACCAAACGCGCCATAGAAGAAAAAGCCATACAACTGAGCCTGCATTCGGGAAAATTGCATGCCATCAAATACTACCTGACAGAAATGAATAAGCTCCCGGACACCAATATCGGGCTCCTGGAAGCCAAGGAGGCTGTGGAAGCCCTGATCGGCGCCCGGGGAGTGGCCAGTGCCGTTAAACAACCCAGCCGGAATGGTTGCGTGATCGCTCTTATCATACTGGTACTCATCATTGCCAGTGTTGTTTATTTCTATACACACAGATAAATTTTTCCGTTCCCTCCTATTATTGTACTTTCGTACTGTAATAATGTAAATTACAGAATGAACAACGGAAGATTTCCCATATCACTGCATATCCTCACGCTGCTGGCCAGTGCGGAAGGGGAACTCCTGTCGTCCGACTATATTGCCGGCAGCATAAACATTAACCCGGTACTGGTACGGAAGGAAATCAGCAATCTCCGCAACCACGGGCTTATAGAAAGCAAGGAGGGCAAAAACGGCGGCGCCACCCTGTCCAAACCAGCCGAAAAGATCCGGCTGTCCGAGGTGTACCATGCCGTGCAACAGGCTTCCCTGCTGGGAAACAGTAAAAATAAACCTAACCCCGATTGCCCCGTAGGGAAACAGATTAACCAGCATCTGGACCAGCTCTACCAGGAAATTGAGGGCGCCCTGCTGCATAAACTGGAAAAAATGAGCCTGGCCGATTTCCTGCGCCAGTTCGCATAAATTTATCATCAAAGGCATTGCTGCCACCAGGAGGAATAGCATGCAACTCAACGATCTCAGAAACATTACCGGCCAATTCAAAAACAGCGCCCGTATGCCCGTGATGTTCATCGGGCACGGCAACCCCATGAATGGGATCATGGACAATGCCTTTACACGGGCGCTCGGCAGTATGGGGCAGAACCTGCCTCAAAAACCCAGCGCCATTCTCGTAATATCTGCCCACTGGCTCACCAAAGGCACGCATGTACTGGTAGCGCCCCAACCGGAAACCATCCACGACTTTGGCGGGTTCCCCGAGGCATTGTACGCAGTGCAATACCCGGCGCCAGGCGCACCGGTAATGGCCAGGGAAACCAAACAACTCATCACTTCCACCAACGTGATAGAAGATGATCACTGGGGCCTGGATCATGGTTCATGGACAGTGCTGAAACATATGTACCCCATGGCGGATATTCCTGTGTACCAGCTAAGCATCGACTACCACCAGCCACCGGAATATCACTTCAAACTGGCTGCAGAACTGAAAGCGCTGCGGGATAAAGGCGTGCTGGTCATGGGGAGCGGCAATATTGTACATAATCTCCGGCAGGTGCTGTTTACCGACAATGCCCAACCATTCGACTGGGCCGTTTCCTTCGATCAAACCGTGAAACAAAAACTGGAACAGGGTGCATTCACCGATCTTGTGAATTATCATACACTTGGCAGGGAGGCGCAACTGTCCATTCCTACCAACGATCATTATCTTCCCATGATCTATACCCTGGGGCTGGTCGATAAAAACGAGGAGATAAAATTTACTTACGAGGAAATACAAAACGGCAGTATCAGCATGCGATGCTTTAAAACTGCCTGAATGATACAGGGGTAAAGTGAAAGCTTAGAGAATCGCTGAAACAACAAGTCTTCATCAGGTACCCAAACCAACCGGGGCAGCGCAAAGTATTGCGCTGCCTTTTTTTATTCAGCCCTTAAACTCTTCACAGGATTAGCCAGCGCTGCTTTCACCGCATGGAAACTCACAGTGGCCAATGCTATTACTACCACAGCGCTACCCGTAAGTACAAACACCCAGATACTGATGCCCGCATGGTAAGCGAAGTTATTCAGCCACCGGTCCATGATCCACCAGGTAACAGGGAAGGCTACCACCGCAGCAATAAGCAACAACTGCAGGAAATCTTTCGACAATAATTTCACAATGTTCCCGGTAGTGGCGCCTAACGTTTTGCGCACACCTATTTCTTTTGTCCGCTGCACGGCGGTGAAAGCCGCCAGCCCAAAGAGTCCCAGGCAGGCAATGAATAACGCCAGTACTGCAAACAACATAAATATGGTTTCCTGTTTCTGTTCCCCGGCATATTGCTTCGCAAAGTTCTGATCTATGAAACTGTAATCGAACTGGTGCCCCGGATCAAAGGAGTGAAATACTTTTTCAATATAGGCAACAGTAGCGGGTATATCACTCTTGCTCACCTTCACATATATATTGTCCTCCATATTGGCAAAAGGCGGCATTTCCAATACCAGTGGCGCTATTTTGTGCTGCAGGGAATAAATGTGGAAGTCGTTCATAACGCCTATGACTACACGCTCGGTACGGTTACCTTCCTGGTCTATTTTGAACTGTACCCGTTTCCCGATCGGATCGTCCCAGTTCAGTGTTTTTGCCAGGGTTTCATTGATCAGCACTGCATGATGCATGTCCGACTCGCCGGTATCTGAAAAGTTACGGCCGCTTTTCAGGGTAATGCCCAATGTTTTCAGGTAATCTGCATCCACTGCATAATTCTGGGCAATTACAGAAGCATCGGAAATACTACCATTCTGCTCAAAGAAAAAGCCATGACCGCCAATATTGTTCCGGCCAATAGGGTTACTGGCTGCAGCTACCTGCTGCACCTGCGGGTTACGCAGCAGCTGTTCTTTCAGCACAGGGATCTTATTCCGCATTTGCTGGTCGGGTAAATGGAAAGACAATACCTGGTCTTTATTAAAGCCGAGATTTTTATGCATCATGTACTGCAACTGATCATAGGCTACCATGGTGCTACCTGTTAGAATGATGGCTATCGCAAACTGGAAAGTGACCAGTCCTTTGCGGAAACCTGCGTGGCCGCTGTTGCCCAGTTTTCCTTTCAGTGAATTGATCACTTTAAAACCAGACATAAATACCGCCGGGTAAACCCCTGCCAGCAAACCGGTAAGTAGAGCCAGCAATAGCATCACTGCAATGGTTCTTATCATCCCGAACTGCCACAACTGCACCTGCGACCCGGTAAAACTATTGAACCATGGTAGCAGCAAGGCTACCAGTCCTATTGCAACAAGCGCCGCAAAAAAGGTAAGCAGCATGGATTCTGTCAGGAACAGCCGTGCAATTTCCTCCCTGCCCGATCCCATACTTTTCCGCACGCCTACTTCCCGTATACGTGCGCTGGCACGGGCGGTGGCAAGGTTCATATAGTTAATACAGGCAATCAGCAATGTAAGCAAGCCAATGCAAAGAAAAATATAGATGTACAGGATATTCCCGTTGGGTGATATTTCATATCCGAGATGCGAATGCAGGTGAATATCTTCTACCGGCTGTAATTCCATTTTGTAGGTCACTTCTCCCATGCGTGGTTTTAAATACCGCTCAAAGAACGCCGGCAGCTTGCTTTCCAGCGCTTTGGCATCGGCGCCGTCCTGGAGTAACAGGTAAGTATATACGTCGAAATTCTGCCAGCCGTTGGCGTTATAATCAGCCGGCATTACACGCAGGCCGCTGAAAGAAAAATGCGAGTTCGACGGAACATCTTCCATTACTGCGCTCACGGTATAAGCGGTGCTGTCGTCCGTAAGAATGGTTTTACCTACTGCTTCTTCAGGGCTGCCGATCAGCTTTTTGGCCAGGCTGCGTGTGAGCACCAGCGAATTGGGCTGCGACAATGCAGCGGCGGCATCTCCTGCCGCCATCGGGAAACTGAACACCTCGAAAAAGGTACTGTCCACAAAAAACATATCCCCTACTTCCAGTTTCTTTTGCCCGTATTTCAATGCGGCGCCGCCATCCGTTTCCACCCTGGTGATCTGTTCTATTTCGGGATAATCTTTCTTCAATACTGCTGCAAAGGGTGCGGAGGTGGAAGCCAGGTGCAGGTTGCCGCCCGACCACGTGGCGTGGTTAACGGCCCTGTATATACGATTTGCCCGGGGGTAAAAATTATCAAAGCTGGTTTCCCGCTGTACATACAGCAACAGCAGCCAGCAAGCTGCCATACCGATAGAAAGCCCCGCTATGTTGATCAGGGAATAATATTTAAACCTTAACAGGTTACGCCATGCTATCAGGAGATGATTTCGAAACATCGGGAGAAATTTTTAATTGATGACTATCTCACATTTTCTCTTCTCCACACATGAAAAGCAAAAACATGCCATCCGGGGCGTATGTTAAATACCAGCGTCAAACACATAAAAACAAATCACATGTGTTCGGTTTTAGTACATTACCTGTACGATATCACGCTTTCAGCAGTTCTCCTTCCTGCTGAACCAGGTTATTGGCAATGCTGATATCAATAGCTTTAAGGATCTCTTCTTTCATTTCTTCGGTAACGCGGCTATAGCCAAACATTTTGGCAATGAACGGCACTGCATCTTCACGCTGAATAGCTACGGCATCTTTTACTACCTTCTCCAATGCTACGCCTATTTCTTCTACCGCGATGTAGTTGATTTTCCTGGCGGAAGCCGGTAACTGGCTGCGGTTCCGCACTACCGGTGTTGGCAACGAGGTATCCCAGAGGAATTGTCCTTTTATCTTTATCCGTTTGCCGGCATCGGAATGGCGTACTGCATGACGCAGTATTTCCCGGATACGGGGCCCCACCCTGGTAATACCGGCTGCTTCCACCATACGTCGCGCCAGTTCATCAAAATGAACAGGGCTTTCTACCACCACCACCTGTTCTATCCAGTTGCATAATTTACCGATCGGTGAAAGATGAAACTCCTGTTCCCTGATTTCATCGGGAAGTACGGCTGTTTCATACTCAGGCACTTCATCTTCCATTTCAGGCACCGCTTCCCTGGTTAATATTTCCGCGGTTTCTTTTTCCACATCTGCAGCTACCTGGTCGTCGATGGCCACCGCAGCTTTTGCTTTTTCAATGGCGGCCACCAAACGATTCAGCTCCCGTTCAGGATTGCGGAACCAATCGGTGCTCCATACCCGGTGAATTTTCCATCCGATGGCTTCCAGCACCTGCTGCCGCAAACGGTCGCGGTCGCGCGCAGAGCGCGCTGAATGATAAGCTGCGCCATCGCATTCTATTCCCAGTATATAACGGCCCGGATTTTCTGCATCTACAATAGCCAGGTCAATATAAAATCCTTTTGATCCTACCTGTTTGCGAACAGTATAACCAAGCGCTTCCAGCTTTGCCGCTACGTTTTCTTCAAAGGGGCTATCGGCCGGAAGACCCGTTTCCGTCGTCATATAAAGCTTTCCATGCTGTGCGAAATACAGGAAGTTCTTCAACGATTGTATGCCATAACTTTTTGTCCTGTTCACATCAATATCATCGGCGGTGATATTGGTAAATACTTCACAACGCATCTTTGCCCGGGTGATCAGTACGTTGAGCCTTCTTTCACCGCCTTCATTATTCAGCGGACCGAAAGACATAGCCACATAGCCTTCTTCCGTACGTCCGTAACCGATAGAGATAAAGATCACATCCCTTTCATCTCCCTGTACGTTTTCCAGGTTCTTTACAAAGAAAGGTTCATCCTGGTGCGCCATGAAATAGGATTCCAGCTCCGGCGATTTACGGCGCCGTAGCTCCAGCGCATCGCTGATCGCCTGCCGTTGAGAGGTACTGAACGCCACTACTCCCAGGCTGAGGCCCGGATGCTTACGGGCATGCTCCATTACCGCATCTGCCACTATCTCGGCTTCCTTTGGATTGGTGCGGGTTTTACCGCGATCATACGCCGTATCTTTCAGGTGATGAAATACGAGCCCTTTTCTTTCTTTATCACCGGGACTGGGGAAGATCACCAGTTTATTCTCATAAAATTCATGATTCGATAAAGTGATCAGCGATTCGTGCCGGCTCCTGTAATGCCAGCGTAGCATACGTTGCGGCGCGCCCTGTGCATCACACAATCCCAGTATGCTCTGCATATCTGCCGTTACATTCTCTTCATCATCTGTTTCACGGGTAAGTGAATCGAAGAAACTGGTAGGCGGTAACTGTTTATTATCTCCCACTACCACCAGCTGCCGGCCCCGCAAAATAGCGCCCAAAGCCTCCACTGGCTTTACCTGGCTGGCTTCGTCAAAAATAACAAGATCAAACTCCAGTGTAGCAGGCGGTATGAAGTTGGCAATAGATAAGGGGCTCATCATAAATACCGGCTTAATGGCCTGTATAGCCAGTCCCGCTTCCTGCATCAGTTTGCGGATAGGCATATGGCGCGCCTTCTTGTTAAACTCCGTACGCAGGATATTTACCTGGCCGCCTGCATCCGCGCGGGGCATCTGTTCCCAATGCTGTAAAGCGGCGCGGGCGCGGTTATACTGCAGGTTCAGCATATCCAGTTTCCGGAACTGTTCCACTATTTCTTCATGGCCGGCGCGTTCAAACTTACGCAGTGCCGGCTGCGATTTCACCGCTGTTTCCACCAGGTACTCGTACCATGTTTTCTCCAGGGCTGTTCTCAGTAACCTGGCGCCTCCTTCCCACTCCTGTACCGGTGTGATCAGGCATCCCAGCTGTTCCTGTATAGCCGTTTCCGTTATATTGTTCCATGCAATGAGATGATGTATTTCCGGCAGTTTATCGGTCCATGTTTGCAGTTGCCATTGCTGTGCATCCAGCAGCAAGGGGAACTGGCCTGCAGGCATTTCCAGCCGGTCCAGCACAGCGCTGTTGCGTTGCTGCTGCTCCTGTAGCAGCCTGCTGAGCTGCTGCTGGTCTGCAAACGCCTCTGCTGCATTCCGGTTACTATGCAGCCATGCCACCACCTGCGGAGGGCAACTCCCTGCCGAAACGCGTGTATGCAGCTCCGTTATATAATCCGTTGCTTCCTGCAATGCGGGCCAGTCGGTATGCGATTTCTGCCAGCGGCTGCCAAACAGTTCGCGGCCCAGCGCGGCATGTTCTTTCAATAGTGCATCCTGCCGCCGGAACTCCATGATGGCATCTACATACTGTAGTTTATCTTCCTTATCGCCTGGCAGCTCTTGTTTACATAAAGCAGCCAGCTGCCGGTTACTTTTTTTGTAAGCGCCTATAAGGAATTTGTACCACTTATGACCATGCGCCAGCAGGTTTTCCCGGATCTCCATTACATTTTGCTCCCAGGCTTCAGGAATAAAGATCTCCTGGTACTGTTCCTGCACCGCAGTAGCCGCCACCCCTGCAGCCAGCCATTCCACGATGTCCTGTTTTTGCAGCAGCCAGGCTTTACTGGCAACATCCATATCACGGAGATCCGGTTGCCGCGCCAGCAACGCACAGATATCAATAAGCGCATGTATAGCGGTAATATCTTTGGGAGATGGGATATTCATTTTCCCCGCGATAGCGGAAACCGCCTGCATCAATGCTTCCTGTGCTGTTAGCGCCTCTTTGAGCAATTGCGCAAACGCAGTTTGTTCATGCGGCAATAATACAGTAAGCCGGCTGCCACGGAAAGCGAGGTTGGCCGGCACACCTGTTTCCTGCAGGCATGCCTGTATCCGCAATGCCATGGCGGTGGCCTTGTTCATAGCGGCCGAATCCCACCGTGTAATATCCGGTATTTGTATGGCGGGTAACGTGATGCCTGCTGTTTCTTCGTTTAACCGTAACAGGTAGCCTATCACCTGGTGCGCAGTTAAACCACTTTTTTCGATGGCCCCGTTTATAGCAAGGCAATAATCATTCAGTTCTTTTTTATAATTATCCAGGAGCAGCACTTCTTCCTGTAACTTCCGGATAGACGGCCGTCCCAGTTCCAGTACCTTTCTCAGCTCCTGGTGCAGTTCTTTTTTATTGGCTTTATGACTGTGCAGTTCCAGGCAGGCTTCTCCCAGCTGTATGTTATCCAGCCGGCGTTTCACCACTTCCAGCGCCGCCATTTTCTCTGCTACAAACAATACTTTTTTCCCACGCCCGATAGCATCTGCAATGATGTTGGTGATGGTTTGTGATTTGCCTGTTCCCGGAGGTCCCTGTATCACCAGGTTCCGGCCTTCCTGTACGCTCAGCATCGCCATGATCTGTGAGCTGTCGGCGTCCACTACCTGGAATAGCTCATGCGCATTGGTATCGTTGTCAATGAACACATCGTCCTCCAATTGTGGGGCAGTATCTGAAAAGCCGCCGCCAAAAAGGCTTTGAATGATAGGATGTGTAAGTATATCATCTTCCTGCCGCCATTTGGAAGCGTCCAGGTCGTTATAGATCAGGAATTTGCCAAAAGAGAAAAAGCCCAGTTCTACTGCATCAGGGGCTACTTTCCACCCGGGAACAGGTTCCACCGCTGCGGCTACTTCCGCGAGATACGCGTTCACGTCAAAATCTTCCGTATCCGGAAGGTCGGGGATATCGATATTAAAATCCGCCTTCATTTTCGCCTGCAGCGAAATATTGGCGCCTACCTCTTCCAGGGAATATTTCAACCGGAAACGCTCCCTTGCACTGGAGCGATCCAGCAATACCGGCACCATGATCAGCGGTGCAAAGCGTGCTTCATCGCTGCCGGTGGCCTCGTACCATTGCAGCATGCCCAATGAGATGTAAAGGATGTTCACCCCTTGTTCTTCCATGCTCATCCGTGCGGCATAATAGGTATTCAGCAGCCGGGAATGCAGGGTTACCTGGGTTTCATTGGTTTGTAAACGGGTATCGGTTAACGCGTCTTTAGACACCGGTTCATTATACTGTACGGTTTCTTCTTCCTGTTTTTTTTCAGGGCGGCCGAGAAACGACATGGTTTTACCTTCCCGCACCAGTATATCATAAATGGCAGCAGATTGTTCTTCTACAATATGTAAACCTTTGCCGGCCGGCAACTTGTAATTCAACAATGGATTTCTGAGGCCCAAATCCAGTAATTCCTTCCGGGAGGATTCCAGCCTGGTTAATATGGATGCGATCATAATTGGCAAAATAAAACGCTACAAATATAATTTTAATAAACGGTGAAGAAGGAGAAGAAGTATACAAACGGAGAAAATCCTGTTTTCCGGGGTAGGCGTTACCGTGAAAGCGCCTGTCTGTATATGATTATATACCTATATTTGAACCTGAAACCAAACCCCGTTCTGCGGTGCAGAACATATACCCATATGAATACGAGATCCATTATTTCACTCTCCACCTTTGTTCTTTTAGTGTTTACCGGCTTAGTTATACTTGGATTGTGGGGTTGCCCTCAATATAAAGTGTATTCCCAGCGCATGGAAGGAGAAGCGCTGCTGGCACATGCCCAGGCGTCTAAAGAAGTAGCCGTGGCGGAAGCCCGCGCCAAAATGGAAAGCGCTGCTATGCTGGCCGCTGCAGATACTATCCGCGCGCATGGCGTGGCCCGCTCCAACCAGATCATCGGGGAATCGTTGCGTAACAATGAAGCGTACCTGCACTGGTTATGGATCGATAACATTGAGAAAAATCCGCAGGCTGTGATTTATGTGCCTACGGAGGCGAATTTGCCTATATTGGAAGCAGGGAGAAGGCCATGGGGGAGGGATACGGCGAGGTAAGGCATTTTAAATGCAAGGACCAGGTACTTGCTTTTGACCCGTATACTATTTAGTATTTATCTCTGGAGCAGGCTAAAAAGAGAAACGGTTGCTCAGTTTATTTTCGTTTTTCAATCACCATTACCAGCTTTTTCTGCTAGTGAATAACAGGTGCATCGCAATTAGATTTATATTACACCCTGGTCTAAAAATCCAGGGATGAATCTTGATAAATATCATTGTTTCACAGATCCAACATATGCTAGTTTTTCTTTTCAAAGTATTGGTCCAAATGGGACAATAAAAAAAATTGTGAACTACCAGCCCATCCCTGATGCTATATGGCCTGATGGCAGGCAGGTTATTAATTTGGGATTTGGAGATTGGAATGAGGAAGAACAAAAGGTAGATGATTCAACAGCTTCTAACAATCAGGATAGAGATAAAATTCTTGCAACTGTAGCTTGTACAATAATTTCTTTTTCCGAGAAGCACGGAAACTTACCCATCTTCGCTCAGGGAAGCTGTCCTGCCAGAACCCGGCTTTATCAAATGGGAATTAACGCTCACCTTGGGGAAGTTGAAAAATTGTTTATTGTATATGGGCTCTTTAATGGTGCGTGGAAAAAATTTGAACCTGGCTTCAATTATGACGCGTTTCTGGTTGTTAAAAAATAGTGTTAACTTTACATAAGTTGAAATGGAGGTTTTTATGTTTTCTAAGTTTTTAAAAAAGAAAAAAGAAAAAGCTCTCAAAGAGGGAAATGCTAAGGTCCGCAAATCAATGAAAGACTATAGCAAAGAGGACTTCTTTGTAAAAAAAGTTGAAACAGCTAAAGAAGTATTAAGTAAATGGGGCCTTCCCAACGATTTGTCTGTTAATAAATAATAAATTAAACTTATAAAATAAATGAGGGTGTTTCAGAAATGAGACACCCTCATTTATTTTGAGAAAATGGGCTAATTATTAAGATTGTTATTTCCATAGTTATATTGCGCATGTACTGATGTATCCGATCAAATGGATAAACTCAAAAAAGTTCTGTAAGTATTTCCTTCTCCATATCATTGCAATTAGCATCCATATTAGCAATTAAGACTTCTTTTATTTTATCATCTTTATATGAATTGAAAAATATTTCGTTTACGCAGCAGTCAGATATCGAACGATAATTGACGTGATTCACGGAGTTTTACCGTTACCAATATCATGGCAACTTTCGCAGAAATCAGTTAAGATCATTTCCAGTCGATATGGCAATTAACAAAACAAAAAAAGGAAAACCGCTTCCGCAATTTTCCTCTCTTTTCGTGTCCCGGATTGGATTCGAACCAATGGCCTACTGCTTAGAAGGCAGTTGCTCTATCCAGCTGAGCTACCGAGACTTATCTTCAAAATGTGAAATAAAATGTTATATTTATCTCGCATTTTGGGAGTGCAAATTTATGTAAAAAACTCTCAATAAATCAAATTTAATTTATTTTTCTTTAAATACCATTATGGACGTACAAATAGAATCAAGCTGGAAGGAAGCGCTGAAAGATGAATTTCATAAGTCTTATTTCGATCAGATCGTCATGTTCCTTAAACATGAAAAGGCATTGGGTAAAGTGATCTATCCCGCCGGTAACCTGATCTTTAATGCCTTTGAGAAAACACCGATAGATAAAGTAAAAGTGGTGATACTTGGCCAGGACCCTTATCACGGTGCAGGCCAGGCGCATGGACTCAGCTTCTCTGTGCCGGATGGTGTAAAACCTCCTCCGTCACTGGTAAATATTTACAAGGAAATGAAAACAGACCTTGGCCTGGAAATACCCACCAGCGGCAATCTTACCAAATGGGCGGAACATGGCGTCATGTTATTGAACGCCTTTCTTACGGTAAGAGCAGGAGAACCCGCCTCCCACAGCAAAATAGGATGGGGCGATTTTACTGACGCCGTGATCCGCAAAATTTCCGATCAGCGCAATGATGTGGTATTCCTCCTCTGGGGCCGCTTCGCGCAGGATAAACAATACCTGATAGACGCAACAAAACATCATATACTGCAGGCAGCACACCCCTCTCCTTTCAGCGCAGATAAAGGCTTTTTTGGATGCAGGCATTTTTCACGGACCAATGAAATACTCGCAAAAGCAGGCATAGCACCGGTAGACTGGAGACTGTAAAACACAACCCTATGTTTAAAAATATCTTCGGCAGAATATTCGCAGCATGGATGCTGGTGATGTTTGCACTCACCATGCTGGTAATATTCATTCCCGTATGGATCATTTCTTATATGCCGGAACCACGCAGAACGAGAGGGTTTCTCTTCTTCGGAAGATTATGGATGAAGGTATACATGCCGCTGATTGGTTGCCCTGTACGAAAAAAAGGACTGGAATATTTTGCACCCGGACAAACCTATGTTGTAGTATGTAATCACAATTCACTGATCGATGTGCCGGTAACTTCTGCGGAAATCCCCGGCGTCAATAAAACACTTGCAAAAGCATCGCTCGCTAAAGTACCCCTGTTTGGAGTGCTGTACCGTATAGGCGGTATCCTGGTGGACCGCAGCAGTGAAGCCAGCCGCAAACAAAGTGTGGTGGAAATGAAAAATGCCCTTAGCCTGGGCATACATATCCTGCTGTACCCTGAAGGCACCCGCAACCGCACCGATCAGCCTTTGAAGAATTTCTACGACGGCGCCTTTGCACTGGCTATCGATACGCAAACACCATTAATGCCGTCACTGCTTTTTCACACTAAGAAAATACTACCGGTAGGAAAGAAATTTTTTGCATGGCCGCATCGCATCGATTATCATTTCCTGCCTCCACTGCCAACTACAGGAATGACAAAAGACGATCTTCCCGCCTTCAAAGAAAAAGTGTTCCGCCTGATGTGGGATTATTACCAGGATAACAATATAAAATAGTACAAACGAAAAACGGGGACGGCCAATAGCCGTCCCCGTTTTTCGTTAAAGATCCTGGAACTGTCTCGATCGGTTGATCCGCAGGTCACGCAAAATACCCGCCTTCGGGTTAATGGTGATACTAAACTGCCGGAAGGTACCAAACGGGATAAGGTTAATGGACATCTGCCAGCAGTGCAGATCCCGCGAGATATACATATTCGTATAGGCGATCTGCATATTGGTGAAGTCGAAACCACTGTTCAAACCAATTTTCCATTTGGGCGTGAGACTAAAGTCGCCATTGAAACTTACATATTGGGTAATGCGCTTCACTACGCCGCCGGAATCGGGTATAATAGTATTGGTATACGATAAGCTGTAGGAAAGATCTACCCGCCACGGAATATCAAAATCCACATACTCGCCGGGATTGTTGCGTACCATCTGCAACTGCCGCTGTTGCGCTGCAAAGGCAGCATCTGCGTTCTGTGCATTTTCCAGGGAATCGATCTTCTGTTCCTTCGCCTGGCTCTTCTTATCCTTCGACTGGAATGAGGTGCTCATGGAAATGCTGGCGTTGGTTAACCGCCCCAGGCTGATCTTGCCCTGCTGCCACACGTATTTATCGAGGCGGCGACCGCGGGCATCTACCTGGTAAGGGTCAAGGTTTCCGCTGGCGGAAATGTTCAGTTTGTCGAACAGGTTGGTACGGGCGTATAAACTGAAGGTGGATAGTTTAAATGAATCTGCCACCAGGTTATAACTACCGTTGATCCCGAAACCATCCAGCAGCTTTATTTTCTTTTCGTGGTTCCCCGTGGTATCTTTTTTTGAAAACACCTTCATCTCCAGGTTATTATCCAGCCCGAAGTTCAAACCGCCAAAAGCGCCGGCAGACGGTACACCGATAATGGCCCCGTCGAAGTCGGACACCATTTGTTTATCGCCCGCATTATTATACTGCAGCTCATGGTAATACTTGCTGGACAGATCCGGCCGGTAACTGGCGCTCAGCGTGGGCCGCATCACATGGCGGATAGCCTTGATCTTCGAGGTTTTTTTGAAGGTGTACATACCGTATATAGCGGTAGACAACGACATGCTGGCACTGATATCTCGGGCACTGTAAAAGCCGGGAGCATAGGTGGTGTCAATAGCGCCCAGGCTATCTACTCCCAATCCAAGGTTCGGCTTATTCGGATCCCATTTACGTATAAATTTCTTTGTGTACCAGTACTCTGTATAGTTGATGCCCGGCGATAAAGTAAAGGTTTTAAACACCGGGATAGAGAACGAGATCGGGATATTATGCTGCATACCGGTTTGCATGGCATCGAACATCGCCTGTTTACCAAACAGGGAATCCTTGAAATTAGCCTGGTTACGCAGGATAGTATTATAGGACACCCCTATTTTTTCATACCATTTTGGTGCACCCACCAATTCCTTGGGCTGAAAAGGGTAAATGGTGTTTACCGTGAAGGTAGCGTCCGGAAAGGAAATAGACACATCGCGGGTGCTGAGGTTCTGGGAGTGGTTCAAACCCATGGTGAGGTTATAGGGTTTGCCCTGCCAGGTTTTGGAAAAGGTGATAGACGACCCGATGTTATTGTTTACACGGGTATTATAGTCGTACACGTTGTATTTGTTATAG
>JBCNPS010000119.1:0-15076 GCA_039593235.1 Chitinophaga sp.
TACCGCATATAAAAAAAAGATTCCCCCGTTGCTGCTCAGCATTATTGCAGCAACCGGCTTTACGGTAATGCTGCCTGTGCTTACCCAACAGGTGGCCGATAAGGCCATTGTGCAGCAAAGCACTTCCATACTGCTGTTGATATGCCTGGGTCAACTGATGTTATTTACGGGAAAGCTGGTGATGGAGTACCTCCGTGCTAAATGGCTGTTTACCATTGGCGCGGGCACAGGGATACGGTTATTGTATCATTACCTCGACAAACTTATCAGGTTGCCGTTCTCATTCTTTGATAACCGGCAAACGGGCGATAATATGCAACGCATTACCGATAACCAACGCATCGAGGAGTTTCTGACAGGCAACCTGGTAAGTATTGTGATGGCGGCGCTTACAGGTGCTGTATTGGGCATGATGCTGTTATGGTACAACTGGCAGATATTCCTGCTCTTCTTTGCCGGCGCCGGTATTACCATTTCCTGGTCTTTTGTATTCCGGCAAAAAAGAAAACTGATCGACCAGGAAAAATTCCGCGTACTATCCGCTATACAACAGCTGCAACTGGAAATATTCCAGGCCATGCAGGAAATAAAACTTACCGGTAGCGGTCACCAGAAAAAAGAACAGCTGCAAACGCTACAGGAAAAAGCTTACCAGCTGAAACTGCGACACCTTCAAATGGACCAGCGCATGCAAGGCTCCGCCACCTTCATCAACGAAGTAAAAAATATCCTCATCATCTTTATCACGGCATCGCTGGTTATTAAAGGACAGCTCACGCTAGGCGCTATGCTGGCGGTAACCTATATATGCGGGCAGCTGAATGCGCCTGTTGCACAGCTGATAGAGTTCATACGCATTTCCCAGTATACCCGTTTCAGCCTGCAAAGAATGAATGAAATTTTTGAAGAACCTGCGGAAGATTTTCACCTGCCGGAAGCCCCTGTCAATAGCACTCCTGCAGACATTCACCTATCGTCGCTGTGCTTCCGTTACGGGCAACCGGGTAGCGCAATGGTGTTGAAAAACATATCCCTTCATTTGCCGGCCGGGAAGGTAACCGCTATAGTGGGCATGAGTGGCAGCGGAAAAAGTACGCTCATCAAACTGCTGCTGAAATTTTACCAGCCCGTGTCAGGCGATATTTATATAGGAGAAAACGATTTGGCCCACATTCATGCCAACAGCTGGCGGCAGCGCTGCGGCGGCGTTTTACAGGATGGCTATATTTTCAGCGACACTATTGCCGCCAACATCTGCACAGGCGCCGGCAATACAGATACTGTAAAGATGCAGGAAGCCGCCCGTATGGCGCAGCTGCATCACTTTATCTCCTCTCTTCCCTATGGTTATGATACCGTGATAGGGAAAGACGGCTATGGGCTCAGTTCCGGCCAGCAGCAAAGATTATTGATTGCCAGGATGATTTACCGCAACCCCTCCTATATTTTCCTGGATGAAGCCACCAATGCCCTGGATGCCAGTAATGAAAAACATATTGTCCAGAACCTGGAAGCATTTTTTAAAGGGAAAACTGTAGTGGTAGTGGCTCACCGGCTAAGCACCGTTAAAAACGCAGACCAGATCATAGTCATGCACCAGGGAGAGATCGCAGAAACCGGTACACATGAAAGCCTGGTAGCCCAACAAGGTAAATATTTTCATCTTATTAAAAATCAATTGGAAATCGCTAAAGTATAATCATGAAGATGCACCTGTTCCCTTACGCGCTGATACGCCATAGCGGGCTCTCTGTACAACAAACGGCATCCTGGCGGCTGGACCTTACCCATCAATGGCTACAGGAAGAAAAAACATTTTCAGAACAGCTGCAACTGGAAAAACAATTGTTGTGCGATCTGTTGTTTGCTGCTGTTCAGCAGGAGCAAGATGATAAATGCCGCCAGCAACTTATCTCCCTTAAAAGACAAATTTATAATAGTAAAGAGATAAACACAGCAGTGATAGAAAAAGTAAAAGATAAATTACTGGCAGATAAACTGTCGGCATATCTACAGCTGCAAATCAGCCATGCGCAATGGTTGCAACGCGTTTTCAAAATCTACACCACTCACCTGCACCAAAGCATAAAGCTATTACAAAAGTTATCAGCCACTGAACCCGTGATGAAAGGCATACTGCTCTCCTCTCCTGTTTTGTTTGATCAACTACCTGCATATATAAAAAAGGAGCCGGCAGCGCATAAACAAAGCGATCACAAAATTACATTCAGCCTGTTGCGCTATATAACCCGCATGAGTTATAAAACTTCTCCGTTCAGTACTTTTACCACTACCGGTACCGGCGCCTTTGACAATGCACCCGCGCCGCTTCATAAAGAAGGTAGCCATATCCGGGTTAACAACTCCCTGTTTGTATACCTGATGGGCATCTTACCACATCACCCTTCCATCAGTGAGCATTTATTACTGGCGCGCAATACCACCATTTCTCAACATGAGCGCACGATACGGTTCCTTGTTAATTATTTTAATGTAGAATCGTTTCAACAGTTACAGGACAATGCCGTTATCGCAGAAATACTAAAGGTATTGCAAACCGGTCCTGTTACCGCCCGCACGCTTATTAACCACCTTGTAACCGTTATCCCGGATGCATTACGGGACGACCTGCGGTGTTACCTGCTGAAGTTGGCCGCTACCGGGCTTATCAGATATGAGCTACCTATAACGGGCATAGAGGAAGATTGGGCGCGCCAGGCATTCATCTATTTTAAAAATACAGACAACAGTCATACCGGTTTATGTGAACTGCTTAGCACACTGGAGCATGGCAGGCATTCCTATGCAAATGCCGGTGCACAACAACGCAGGCAACTGTTAAGTACTACTGCCGTATTAGTTAACTCCCACTTACAACAACTACAGGAAGCAGCTGATTTACCCGATACTACCACACCAGCTGCAGGCGCCACTTTCAGGTTACTGCAATTCACCCGGCATACATTCCGGGATAATGAGATTTTTTATGAAGATGGCCATCATAGCGAACAGGAAGTGTTGCCCGCTCCCGTTTTCCATCAACTTACAAAACAAGCCGATGAACTACTGCAATTACTAACGCCAATGGATACCCTAAAACCAATGCGGGAGCAACTGCTGCAGTTCTTTCTTTCCAGGTACGGGCCTACAGACCAGGTGCCGGTGCTTACTTTTTATCATGATTATTACCAGTATAAAACACCATCGTCCGCCCCGCCAACATCTTCAACAGATGAAGCGTGGAAACAGCAAATGAAAGCATTATTACTGCCGCATATGGCCGTAGCACAGGCAACAATAAACCTGGATGCACGCAGCTTTCCGGCCTGCACCAATAATAAAAAAGCCCTTTCCAGGGGAATGTTTCTGCAGCTGTACCGGGAAAACGGGGCATACTATGGGGTGCTTAATGCTTCATTACCCGGCATGGGTAAAGTTCCGGGAAGGTTTCTTTATATGTTTGATGAAAACATTACCTCTCAGCTCAGGCAGTATAACGAACGGTTATATCCTTCCCACCTGATGATGGAATTGAATGATGCCTCGGCCTTTAATGCCAATCATCATCCCCCGTTGCTGAATTATGAACTGCAATTACCCGGAGGACATAATATGTACCCTGCCTCACAACAGGTACCGGTTACAAAAGTGACCGTAGCGTATAAAGAAGGACAACTAACACTGCTTTATGAAAACCGGGAAATATACGCCTTCGACCTCAACCTGGAAACCTTCAGCAACAGGAGTCACCTGTACCAGCTGCTGGCGCATTTTAATGCAGACAGCCGGCCGTCGCTTCAACATTTCATCCAGCTAACAGATGGCCTGTACAGCAACTGCCATCCGCGGCACAACAACACCGTATACTGCTGGCCACGCATCACGTATAACCATACGCTGGTGATACGCCGCAAAACCTGGCAGGTAGCCGTGAAGGCAATTCCCTTGCAGCTGCCGGGCGAAAACCCCGCCGCTTATTATATCAGGCTCCATCAGTGGAAAGATGCACAAGGACTCCCTGATGCCGTATTTGTATTTCTCAGGAAACGAGGGCTTAAAACAACTAACAGCAAAAAAGGCGGGCTGGCAGATGATTACAAACCACAGTACATTTCCTTTCATCAACCCGTACTGATACTGCTGCTGCTTAAACTGCTAAGCAGGGCCGGCGATGATTTGTGGCTGGAAGAAGTATTACCTGTACCTGAACACCAGGCAAAAGAGTATCTCGTTCAATGGTATAAATATTCCTCCTCATGATCAGCTGGCTGAGTGTACACCTTTATTACCGCGGTAGCCTGGATGAATTGCTTACCAGTTGTATAGCGCCCTTCCTGGAAGCGCATCTCCACCTGATAGAAGCCGGCACGCCTTATTTTTTCATAAGATACCCGGAAGGCGGCAACCATATCAGGTTACGTATCCGTACCCGTTACCAGGCATTGCTGGCGGAACTGCTCCAACAGCATACGCAGGCTGCGCCGCTGTCTTTTGCCGTGCACTGCCAACAGCAGGAATATATTCCGGAAACAGCCCGTTATGGCAACGAGGATAGTATAGTATGGGCGGAGCATTATTTTCATTTGTCTTCCTTCAACACCATACAATGGCTGATCCATAAAAAGCCACAAGCACCCGTATTTGCCATCTGCCAACATATGGCTTTGCTTACACTGGGAGGGTTCAGTACTGCACAACAGCTGGCACTGTGCAACTATTTTATTGACGACTGGATACGCATATTCAAATCTCCGGAACATAAAGAACTTATTATAGCTGCCTTTGAACGGCTACTGTTATCCCAAAAGGCAATGCTGCTGCCTGCCATATACCGGCAATACCTGGATTGGCGCAATGATACAGGTGTTACAGCAAAGCTGCGCAACATTACCCATCATTACCTGCAAGCCGGCTTTTCAGAGGAACAACTGGCGGTAGCCTTTACAGGCATGATGCACATGACCCACAACCGGCTGGGCATCGATAACCAGGAGGAAGCATATATCATGTATTGCTGCAAGGCATGTATCCAACATATTCACGAGCATGAAAGAACATTTACTGCAAACATTGAGCACTGAGCTGATTGCCCTGGCTAAATATGACGAACAGGGATACCCGTTTTGGGAGAATAGTTTTTTTGATAAAGATACCCGGGCATTCCTGAAAAAAGATTTTATTACCTTATTCAACGGAGATGCAGGCATCTGTTATTTCTTCCTGTGCTTATACCGTACCCGTGAACGGAAAGAAGACCTGTTGCTGGCTACCCGGGCATTTGCACATATCGCTCATTGCTGCCAAACTACGCCACCGGCTTTTTATTGTTTTTATACGGGGATATCAGGTATTATCTATCTCGCTATCATTTTTTATGAAATAACAGGGGAACAACATTTCCTGGATACCGCTGTGTTGCTGGCCTTCCAACATATGCCCGGTATACTGAAGGTGCCGGAAATGGATCTGCTGAGCGGTGCGGCCGGTAACCTGCTGGTACTTACCCACCTGTATCATTACCATAAAAGCGCTACGTTGCTGGGCGGTATTCACCAGCTTTTGCAACGCATTACTGACGATGCCAGGGTTAGCTCACAGGGCGTAAAATGGGATCATCGTAAAATGGCATACGACAGCCTAACAGGTTTCTCGCATGGCGCGGCAGGCATTGCCTATGCCTTACTGGAAACCGGCCGTTATTTTGGTTATACCGGCTTATATGCACTGGCCAAAGCGGGGCTTGACTATGAGCTGCAATATTATGATGCGTCGCAATCTACCTGGCCCGATCTGCGTATTGGCCGGCAACGCTATAACCTGCCAAGGGCCCACACCTGGCGCCTCGATATTTTTAAGGAAGGCATGAAGCCCGTTAATTCATGGGCGCATGGCCCCGCAGGCATTGCTATCACCTACCTGCGCTATGCCGCCATCACCGGCGATATGGCCTTTGAAGAGATCCTCCATAACTGTATACGGCGTTGCCTGCAGGATATCCGGACCGCACGTGAAGACTATACACTTTGCAGCGGCTATGCCGGCATAGCCATCGTATTAGAGGAATATGCCAGGCATTATCCTCATTTATCAGGAGAAATACAGGCAGCTATGGATCAAATAACAACCGGTGCGGCAGCGCTGTATAACACCACCGGCTCTTTCAACACGTTTACCCCGGCAAACCGGGAGGACCCGGGGCTATTTTCTGGTCGCGCCGGTGTAGCATACATGCTGCTTTCAGACCATAGTAACAATATATTGCTCCCGGTATTGCCCGTAAATAAGAATGTAAAAGAAGACCAGTACACGGTAAATGCGATCTGCATGCAGGTACTCGGTAAATATTTTCCGCGTACAATAGCTGCTATCCCTCACCTGCCGCACTATGAGAATGTATTTTCTATGGCGCATTTTACCGCATTCCTGGCAAAGCACCTCCATACGGATACCGGCGCCGCTATTTTTCCGTTGGAATGCGCAGCCCTGGAATTATGGCAGCAGCATAAAGGATACCTCTGTTACTATAAAAAAAGTACTTATCGCAGTCAGCATGCCGTAGTACCGGAAAACATAACCGCCGCCACAACGCTCAGGATCAGTGACGAAGTGAGGCTGTATTATCATATGCAACATCATGTGCTACTGGAAATGACACCGGAGGGCATTCATGAACGGGTAATGGAAAAATTGCCTGCCGCCATACTGGCGTTGCTACAACAGGAAAAGAGCAGCCATGAACTACTGGAAGGGATTCATTCCCTCATACAACCGCAGGAAGGCTTTATGGCTACCTGCCTGCAGTTGCTCTCAAAAATGATCAATGCCGGGTGGATAGTGATATGCCCGGAACAACAACAAACTTCATCCATCATCTTATAATCAGGCTCACACATGTTTTTCGGGAAACCAACTTTTTCATTTTTACTGTTAACCTGTTGCGGATTTGCTTTTCAGGCCACTGCTCAAAATGATTCATCAACAATAAAACAATTGAAAGGTGTTGAAATAAAAAGCAATAAGCCTTTAATAAAACAAGCGCCCGACCGGTTGATATATGATGTGCAATCAGATCCGGCGCACCTTACGGAGTCTGTAACGGAAATGCTTACCAAAGTACCGTTGGTAACGGTTGATGGTGATAATAACATAAAAGTAAAAGGCCGGGGAGATTTTCGTGTATTCATTGACGGTAAACCTTCTGCGGTTACAGCAGCTAATCCCAGGGATGTATTGCGCGTGATGCCCGCTTTAAAGGTAGCCCGCATTGAAATCATTACCATTCCTCCTGCAAAGTATGATGCAGAAGGACTTGGCAGCATCATCAATATCGTTACTGTAAAACAGCGCAACGATGGTTATAGCCTGGCCGCAGGAGCCGGCTATAACCTGGTTAACGGGTTCAATGAAAATCTTTCGTTCACTACACGATTTAATAAATGGCAGTTCAAAGCCAGCGCTTACCTTTACCAGGATGTAGCACGCACCAATACTGCCGGCATGCACCAGCAAACTGCTTCGCTACAACTGCAGCAGGATGGCAGCACCAACTATCGCAGCGCATTTGGCACGACTGTACTGGAAGCCTTGTATGAAGCGGATTCGCTCAATCATTTTGCAGCATCTGTTACCGCGTACCGGAGCAAAGATCATTACAAATACCAGCAGCAGAACAGTATCAACATTCCTGAAAGCAATTATGAATACGTTAATAACAACATGCTATCCGGCAGCTCTGTTGATTATGCTTTTTCTTATGATAAAGGGTTCCCGCGTCACAAATCGCAGTTGTTATCCATTGGATACCGGTTACATACGGCTCCCCAGCAAGTGACCAACGATCTATTGATCACTGGTAAAAACCAGCAGGCATTATTCCAGGAGAACAACAACCGGCTTTATGAGCACACTTTGCAGGCTGATCTGTTGCTGCCGTTGCGGGCATTGGAACTTGAAACCGGTATAAAGGCCATACTGCGGAATGGTGCAGCTGATTACCGGTCTTCCGATATCGCAGGATCAACCCCGCCATTCAACTTTGATCAGCATGTATATGGCGCTTACGTGTCTGTTCGCAACAGTACCGGCTGGTTACAGTTCAGCGGCGGATTACGCACAGAATACAGCGATATCAGGATCGATAATGCCGGTAGCCGCTATTACCTGAACTGGATACCGGGCATCTCCCTGCAACATACCTTCGCTAACGGCAACAGCATCAAGGCAGGCTATACGCAGCGGATCACACGCCCTGCGGTAAACCAGCTCAGTCCTTTTACCGACAAGGCCAACCCGCAGGTGGTAACAACGGGTAACGCTTTATTGCGGCCTTCCATTCAGCATGAAACAGAACTTACTTTTTCCGGCGGGCGGCAGTTCAGTTACTACATTACCGGCAGCTATACCTCCACCGTAAATGGCATTGAGCAGGTGCTATCGCTTACTGATAGTAATACTGTGTTAACTTATCAGAATATCGGGCAACAACGCATAGCACATATCAATGCCGGCTGTAATTATAGCCTGGGGAAGCGGTGGCGCTTCACTATCAGCACAGACGATGGCTATACGGATGTGCGCTCCGGCGCGGGACCGGAAGCCTATGCCAATCACGGCTTTACGGCAAGCGGGTTTGTAAATGTGAATTTCCTGGCCGGTAACAACTGGCGGATCAGCGCCTCTTCCTACACCGCAACAGGCGCTATATCATTGCAGGGTACCACCAACGCTTATACCATACTCGTAACAAGGATCAGCAGGGAGATATTAAAAAAGAACGGTACCATCAGTTTTTCGTTTAGTAACCCCTGGCATCAATACCGGTATATACGCACTTCACTGGAAACGCCTGTGCTCAGTCAAACTACGGTGCAGCAGCGGAACTACAGGAGCATCGGTATCAGCTTCTCTTACCGGCTCAGCAGGTTGCGTGAAGCCATCAGCAATAACCGTGTTGAGATCCGCAATGACGACATCAAATCATCTTCCAAAAAAAATGACTAAAAAAGACCTGATATAATTTTGCAACATAGTTGCAATAATATATCTTTACTATAGTTGCAACGAGGGAAAAGCCGAAACCCTTTTAACAGTAGGCATCATTTATTAAATCCTATTTCATGAACAACAAATCTGCGAATCTCCAGTTGACACTGGAAGACTTACAATTAGAAAGCTTCGTAACCAGCATTGACAGTGAAATGGCACAGCGCATTGCCGGTGGTCTTGGTAGCCTGGAACATCCAACCCATACACAGCCTACTGACACCGATGACATACCGCATGCAAAGTGTACAACGGTAGTATGTTAAGCATTTTATAGACAACACCAGGTATCTAAATTAAGATGCCTGGTGTTTTTTTTATGCCCGGAATGCCGGATAATTAACTTAAGTGAAAAAATACCTGCCCGCTTTGCCGCTATATTTGTTTAAAATATAGAATTATGGGATTATCATCTTTAGGCATTTTTCATACCGCTATAGGTATTATAGCCATCGTTGCAGGATTAATATCTTTTTTCCGGTCGGGAAAGATCAACCTGGCGCATCTGCCGGGAAGGATCTACTTTTACGGAACATTAGTTACGGCACTCACCGCGCTGGGGCTCTCAAAGCATGGGGGATTCAACCCCGGGCATGTGCTTTCCCTTCTTGTTATAGTATTGATTGGCATTTCATTTTTCCTGTTCCATAAAAAGCAGGAAAGCAAAACAGCCCGCTACTGGGAAAACTTCTGTTTTTCTTTCAGTTTCTTCCTTTCTATGATCCCCACTACCAATGAAACTTTAACGAGGGTTCCCCTGGGTCACCCGCTTGCAAGCGGCCCCGGAGACCCCTTGGTAGGGAAAACCCTGATAGTGATACTGGTATTGTTTATTGCGGGCGCTGTTTATCAATTTATTAAACAAAGAGAGATCAATAAGTCTTTCCGGGCATCCTGATGTATTATTAACAATGCCGGCCGGCAGGTATAAACCTGCCGGCCGGCAATATATTAAATTGAAATAACAGGAAAAAGCTGCTTAACTCAGCTCTCCGGGCGGCGCATCTTTTCTAAGAATGCCCTTTTCCACACTTTCATTTAACAACTGTTCCGCATAGGTCCAGATTGAAGCAGCACCGTCTTTAATCGCTTTTTTCTTATTATAAACTTTTTGGTATTCCACATTAAACTCGGCCCAGGTTCCACCATTATTTGAGGTATTTTGTAACAATGGTTCGAACCGGTCCATGGCCCTGGCAAACTTTGCATCATCCGTAACTCCTTCTTCAAATTCTTCCCAGATCCCAATAAATTCCTGTGCCTGCGCTTCCGGCAATAGTCCGAAGATCCGTTTTGCGGCCAGTCGTTCTTCGTCTGTATTGGAATGATCTTTCGATGTGTCGTAAAGAAAGGTGTCGCCCGCATCTATTTCAACAAGGTCATGGATCAATACCATCTTCAATACTTTCAGCACATCAACCGGCTTATTGGAATATTCAGCCAAAACCAGTGTCATCATTGCTAAATGCCAGCTATGCTCTGCGTCATTTTCGTGCCTGTTGCTATGAAATAGTTTAGTTCTGCGCTGAATGTATTTCAATTTGTCAATTTCCTTGATGAAAGCCACTTGCTTTAACAAATCGTTTGTGTTCATGGGTGTATGAGTATTTAGGTAGAGGGGCAAAGTTAAGTAAACCCATCCGATTGTTGAACAGTCTGTAGCGCGAAGCAATTTACCTTGTTTACATATGCTCCAAACAATAAAATTTTATTTATATTTAACTGGTAAAGTTGGATTCACTAGAATAACCACCTATGAGTAATATAACATCTTGTCCAAATTGCGGCGCCAAAATAAAGGATGGCATGTTCAGTAGTAATTTCCTTATAAGTGATATAAAGTCAGAATTGATAGCCGAAATAAACAACACACCTAAAATTACTGGATGTAATAAATGCCTTTCTGATATATATGAAGAGGCATTTAGCAAATTTGTAGCTTACAGGAAAAAGATCCAGGATGAAATAGTAGAGCATATTAAAAATGTTCCTGTTATTACTACACATAGTCCATTTAATTGGGATTATAAAGTATTGGGGTTGGTAACCGGGCAAAGTACAACCGGCACAGGCTTATTTACAGAAGTTGGCGCCTCCTGGACAGACTTTTTTGGACTGCAATCCCAATCATATAACAGGAAAATAGCCAGCGGCGAGGAACTGTGCCTCCAGCAAATCAGGTCTAAAACAGTGAGAATGGGCGGCAATGCAGTTATAGCAGTTGATATCGACTACTCTGAAATGGGTGGAGAAAAAGGCATGATCATGGTTTGCATCTCAGGCACAGCAGTAAAATTAAATAACCTGGAAGTCCTTGACCAGTATAAAGTTGAATCAATAAAAAAGATATCTTTTCTGGCTGATAAACTGCATGCCTCCAACAATAAATATGCTGAAATACTTGAAAAATTCAATTGACCTTTAAAAAACCAGTTGCGCCGATTTATGCTGTTTTATACAGAGCGTAAAAATCATTTCCTGGCTTCTTTGCAGCTAATTGTCCAAATGATTTCTTATATTCAACTCTCCGTTATGAAATAATCATCCCAAAGTAACTATGAGATACGTCAATGGTCTTATCCCCGATGAATACAAAGTCCGCCGGGATTACTTTAAAAGTTATCCCGAAAGCTCCCGGCCATTTAATGTCAAAGCTAAAATCATTAGTCGTTTCGTCGCCTGCCTGTTTTTCTTGTTTGCGTTAGCTCACCTGATGCATCCGCCTCTTTGCCTTTTAGCCATAGCACTGGGAACAGGATTACTCCCTTCCGTCCATCGTTGGCTGGAAAGAAGGGGACAATTTGACTTCACCCCAACAATTAAGCGAACCTTATACGCAATAATGCTATTACCAGTGGGGTTAATGACAAACTACTACAGTAAGGCTGATGCAAAACTGGCACATGAGCGCCTGCTACAGCGGCAAGAGGTAAAACGACAAGCCGCTATAGCCGCCGTTAAAGATAGCTTAAGAAGGGATAGTCTGCATTTGAATTTATCCTTACTGAAACATCAGCAAGAAAAAGGTAGCATATCTGATTTAGAGGTCCAGTCAGCGCTAGATCGCCTTGATTCTCTAGCTATCAGGCCTGAAGAAAAGAAGGACATCGCGGATACAAAGTTCATCATCGCCAAAAACAATGCCTTAAAACTCGTAAAAGCAGGTAAATACCGTTCCGCAGTTGATGCTTTGACGTCACTGCTGGTCGAGTCTCCGAATGACGCAACATTGCTATATAATCGGGCACTTTGTTATGATAAAATTGGTGCGCAGGAGTCTGCTGTACAAGATTTATGGTCAGCTATGAAAGCCGGTAGCACCATGGCAGAAAAATATCATAATAGAATCAACCCGGTCCGAAAAAGGATCATTGGATATGTAACTCGTTGCTGTGATGGGACTACCTCTAGTGCCAGAGGGCGAGGCGCCTGTTCCTGGCATGGAGGAGTATGTAATTGGAACGAACCTGAATATGAAACTTATAGAAAATATCAATAACCTCATGAGACAAACACCCTTTCAGGTACAACCACTCAAAAGCACCAGTTTCCTGCGTAGGCTGTTTAAACAACCTGTTGAAGAAAACGCAGTTATCGAAATTAATAATCTGCTGGCAACTATGAACCCGGAAGAGATCACCTCTGCTGCCTTAGTCCCTATTGCTCAAAGATATAAATTTGATTTGTTTAAAGTATTCGCTTTAAACATGCAAGAGTTCTATGTAGTCTATCTACACTTTGCGCTCACTCACAGTACACCTGATCTGGATAAAAAACTGATACATCTGCAACAACTCCTACAGCTACCCGATGAGCAGATACTGCCTTTCCATCACGAAATAGGCGAAAAATATTTCCGGAAGGCGGTTCAACAGGTAATCAAAGACGGAATGTACAGCCCTTCGGACCAAGCCAAACTAAAATCCCTGGCTCTTACACTGCGACTTCCGTCCGATTTGGCCAATTCTATTAGTATGGGGCTTAGAAAAGAGCAATTCCAGAAACGCCTGGCACCTATAGCCATCAGCAAGCGTCTTTCTTCTACAATGAAAATGGACCTGTTGGTACTGGCCAAAAATCTCGACATCGACCTGCAGAAAGAGTCCATCATAAAAAAACAGCTGCTAAATTTTGAAAAATGGTGGCAATTAGAAAATAGCGACTTGCCCATCCGGCAAACGGACATCGACTTGACTAAAAATGAAGTGTGTCATTTTGAGGCGCATCAGGTAAGCTGGTACGAAGACCGTGTCACACGGAGGGGCGTCTCTACATCAACGCTGATCAAAAAGGGTGCTGTATACCTTACCAGCAAACAATTGATTTTTATCAGTGAAGAAGGTACTTCGAAAATTCGGCTGGAAAAAATATTGAGGCTGGTCCGTAATCATCAAGGTATCGAGGTCATTAAGGATACAGGCAGATATCCAACGCTTGTCATGGGAGACGAAACGGAGGCATTTTATATTGTTCTGAAGAAGCTGATGAATTAAATCAACAGTGAATAATTTTTCTCTTCTATTCTCCTTTCTCAGCCCAGCTTTTTTCTCAACCACTTACGCACCGGCTCATCATACCATTTCAAACTTGCATACGCCAAAATAATACCGCCTGCCAGGATCAACAATGCGTAAGGCCAGGCCTGCACAATGGTTATACCTTTATGATTGCTGATCCAGGCAACATAAAAATACACCAGCGGATAATGCACCAGGTAAAGCGGATAGGATATATCACCCAGAAATTTGCATATCCTGCGTTCCGTTTGGGTATGTACCACCCCGCTGGCGCCCAGGTAAACAATAAGTGGAAAAATAATGATTATACATACTGATTCATATACTCCATTCATCCAAAGATGCTCCCCACCGCCTATGCGCGGCATATATAATATGAGTGCCACCAGGAGGCTGCACCATAAAAAGGCATGTTTAATGCGGGTGGGCTTAGCTATCCGTGAAAGTAGCAATCCTGCAAAGAAAGGATACATCGTCCGGGTAATACCCACATATACCTGTTCTGCGTTCAGGGTCCAACCACCGCTGACATCCCCATTTGGGCTGGTAATAGCTAAATGGGCAAGCGCTATAGCCGCCACCAACACCAAAATGCCCAGTGCTGGTTTTGAGAGCTTCCTGACGCCGATAGCATACAGGATATTGGCAATGTATTCAAAAAACAAGGACCAGCCTACACTATTGAGCGGGTGCATTTCTTCCCAACCCCGTATGTCCATTGATAAAGGAACAGGTAGAACAGTATAACCAATGAGCATCACCAGCAGCATTTTCCACAGGGGAACGGTATGAATGAGCGGCCAGATCGTTGAATCTGTAAAATAGAACCCGATTGCCCCGAGGGTCATTCCTAATACCACCATGGGTTGAAGCCGTTCGATCCGGCGCTTAAAAAAAGTGCCGATGGTCATTTTTTGCCAGCGGTCATCGTAAGCATAACCGATCACAAAACCGGACAACAGGAAGAAAAAGTCGACAGCCAGGTAGCCGTGGTTGACCAGGATATCCAGGTGCCCGGTTCCTAATGGCTCAGTAAGGTGAAAGGTTACAACGATAATGGCTGCTACACCACGTAATCCATCCAATATAAGGTAATGCGGCTTTGCGGGAAGGCTCTCGGGCGCTTCAATCTTCATACGTTCGTTCAATTATTTTTACAAATCCCTATTAATGAATTTGTAAAAATAAGCAAGTGACTTATTTAAATCGTATCAAAATACTGATGGATAGTCTCATTTTTATGCGTGACCGAGACCGGCTTGAAATCAGGAATAAGCCAGCCTATTTGTGATTTGCCCGTTCGATGATTCTTCTGAATTATACACAGAAAAGAATATTCTCTATTTTGAATAGATTATGATTTATCTTATTTTAGAATGAACAAAAGCTGAAATACAACCAGAATATCAAATTCATTTAAATATATTGTTATCTTTATAACTAAGTTAATTCCCCAATATGAAAGCAAGAATTTTTGTTGGCTCATCTGTAGCCCGATGCGCGCCTCGATGCGCTGG
>JBCNPS010000012.1:0-28761 GCA_039593235.1 Chitinophaga sp.
AATCCGCAGCTACTGCCTGAGTAGATGAATCCAGGCGTGTTTTATCCTTCCAATATATACGAAAACGACCGGCAGCTGAACAGCACCGGTCGTTTTTTATGGTATATGCCTTGCAATATACAGGGTATGGAAAAGCACAGCATTACTGTGATCATCAGAGGTAAACCCTACGGGTTGGTTATTACCATCGATAAGGGCGCCCTGGAAACAGCATTCCAGGTGATCCCCGATGTAAGCGAACATGTGCTGGATGAATATGAACCTCATGGCGCTACCTTTACTGCTGATCACGAAGACACCCTTGAGGGAAGCATCCGAACGGTGGAAACGGAGCAGATTGCCCGCATTATCTGGGAAGATATTCTCGATAAAATGAAATAGGCTTTGTTGCTTCACTACTACGGTTGTACCTTCGCAGCAAAGCGAGTATGAATTGCTATGATGGTAACCGATAAAACCTATAAAAATGCAAACCGCAGGGAGAGAATTATATTTCTGGTAAAACTGCTGGTTTATCTGGGCGTTGTTTATTTTAACCTTGAGCACCCCGCCGTTTATAATAAACTTACATGGCTGTTTAAACTCACCAATGCCCTGTCTTTCTTCCTGGGCGCCAACCTTGTTATTTCCCTGGCATGGCTGGTGATCCTGTCGTGGTACACCCGCCGCCGCAACCGGCAGCGGCCTATTGAAAAAGATAATTTTATCCTTGGTATTAACCGCATTTCTTCTGTACTGAATACCATTTTCCTGCTGCTGGCCATCACCTTCGTTTTTGATGCGAATCCCCTGGAATTTGTTACCAGCATCACTATCGTGGCAGCGGCCATAGCCCTGCTTACGAAAGACTATATCACCAACATGATCAATGGCCTTATCATCATGTTCTCTGATCAATTGTCGCTGGGAGATCATGTGCGCATTGGCGATATGAAAGGCCGGGTGATGGATATTACCCTGATCAACGTAGTACTGCAGAATGAAGACGATGATATTGTGATTATTCCCAATTCAGTGGTGTTTACTTCCATTGTACTGAACCAGTCCAAACAGAATATCAGGAAACTGACCATTGAGTTTGAGCTGGACCATAAGCATCCCTTTACGATCCGCGGCCTGGAAGAGCGGCTGAGAGCTTCTATAGACGCCTATTCCCGCAGCTACAGCCCCGAAAGTTTTTCCCTGAAAACAATGGAGATCAAGAAAGACTTCGTGCAGTTTAAACTACAGTTGCTGATGCCGCAAACAAACAGGGAAACCGAACGCCTGATCAGGCGCGCACTCAATGCGGAAATAATGGCTATTGCCGAAAGGGGGCTAAACTAACGTCATTGCACCTACGAAGCTTTCCACGAATTGATCTACCTGTTCCTTACTTACATTAGGCATACAGATGATATGCGAGCAGCCGTTTTCCGAGGCCAGCTGCCATTTCCGGCGGATGTTTGCAGGCGGGTCTGGAAACACCACCGTAATGGCATCAGGATTACGCCATGCCGGGATGCCGTGTTCACGGAGGCGATCCACCGCATAGGCGGCCATTGCCAAACTATGCCCGGCTCTTTCTTTCAAACCGTTCACACCCAGGCTTTTCAGGGCATACCACAGGAACAGCGGGCTATGGCCGTTTCTTGAACCAGTAATGGTAGTATCCATACTGCCGATGTACGATACGGAACGCGCAATCCTGTCGCGGTTGGATTTTTTCGCTACCACCACACCACAGGGAATAGGGGAACCGATAAATTTATGCCCGCTGATGGCAATGCTGTCTGCTCCATCGGCAAAGTCGAACGCCGGGCGCGGCTCCAGGAAAGCGCTGTAACTGCCGGACAGTGCACCGTCTGCATGAATGTAATGATGAGGTATAGCCAGGTGTTTCAGGATGCCCCTGATCCGTTTTACATCATCCCTTGCCTCCGTCATGGTGGTACCAATATTGGCCAGCATGATCACCGGCAGATGCCTGTTTATACGGATCGTATTCTCCAGGTCCTCATAATCAATTTCACCATTAGGCAAAGTGCGTATAATGATCCCCGGCATGTTGAGCAGGTGCAGGTTTTTTTGTACACTGTAATGGGTGGCTTCGGAATAATATACCATCCCTTTGGGATACAGCTCCCGCGCCAGGTACAGGCCGTATAAATTGCCTTCGGAACCGCCATTGGTAACATATCCCCACCAGTTGTTCCCCGGTGCGCGGAACAGATCCGCAAAGAAGGCCACTACCTGTTTCTCCATTTCCCTGGACCCTACTGCGTAAGCAGCCGGCACAAAAGGATCGCCCAGGTTATTCAGCGGGTATTGCAGGAAGGGCAAAAGGGGACTGTAGTCAAAATCTTTTGAAACAGGATAGCCCAGGAAATCCCTGGTTCGCGTTTGTACCTGCGCTAACAGTTCATTCAGCGCCGCAGCATCTGCTGCGGCCAGCCGGTACTCTTTCATAATAGTATTTTACAGGTGTATGATACTGTAAAAGTAAAGATTGATAAGTTAAATGGACTGTTATATTAGTATATTCAGAAAATATATACTAAATTTTATAATTTTATAGATAGATATAACTGCCCGGCAACTGCCGGGTATCTTTTTAAAGAAAAATATAACTGCGATGGATACACTGGATAAAACGGACCGCAAAATACTGGAGGCGCTGCAGGCGGATGCCCGCCTGAATACCAAAGAAATTGCACACCGTATAGGGCTTTCCGTTACCCCCACTTATGAACGCCTGAAAAAGATTGAAAAAAGCGGGGTGATCAAAAGTTATGTTACCCTTCTGCACGGGGAGAAAGCGGGCAAAACCCTGGTAGCCTTCTGTAATGTATCGCTGCAACTGCATTCACAGCCGCTGATTAAAAAGTTTGAAACGGCTATTGCAAAAATGGAAGAAGTGATGGAATGTTATCATGTAGCGGGCACCTACGATTACCTGCTGAAAGTGGTGGTGAACGATATGCGAAGTTACCAGCACTTTTTAACCAATAAACTGGCGGCAATTGAAAATACGGGGCAGGTACACAGCGCTTTTGTAATGACGGAAATCAAGCACACCACAGCTTTCCGGCTGGCCTAGTTACCTTCTCAGCACGCTAACGCCGCCCAGCGGATGATCCTGTATCACTACCGTATAGGCGTGGGGGTTAATTTCCGGTTCTTCTGATAAAGGAACGGTAAAGGAAAAGCTGCTGCCGGTACCGGGCATACTGTTAAACCAGATTTGCCCGTGATTGCGCTCTACAAAGTCTTTGGAAAGATGCAGCCCCAGTCCGCAGCCTTTTTCATTCTGCGTACCGGTAGTTGAATAGTAGATATTAGAGAAAATGCGGTGCTGGTTTTCCACGGGAATGCCCGTGCCATTGTCCTTCACGGTGATTTCCGCCTGCTCGTTATCATGAGTGGCGGTGATCAGTACCTCGCCGCCGGAGGGGGTGAATTTAATGGCGTTGTTGATCAGGTTACGCAATACCAGCCTGATCATATCAGGATCGGCATACACCATGATACTGGTATTCAGTTCATGCGTGAGCTTCACTTCTTTCTGTCTTGCCAGGGTTTGCAGCAGCTCAAATTCGCGGTTCAGTAACAGTGTTACATCAAAATCATCTGCTTTCACACCAATGCCTTTCATCTGGTTGCTGGCCCATTGCAGCATGTTATCCATCATGTAGGCGGTGTTTTTTACATCCCGCCACAATTCATCGGTATACGCGCGGAATTGTGCGGCATCGATCTTTTCATCTTTCAGTAAAAACAACAGTCCTTCCAGGATAGCCAGCGGGGAGCGGAGATCGTGCGAGATCACCGAGAAAATTTTATCCTTTACCTGGTTAAGATTTTCCAGGGTGGCATTTTGCTCCAGGATAATGCGGTTCTGCATGGATACTTCGCGATTCTTGTTGTTCAGTTCCAGGTACAGCTCCTGCTGCCTTTTATAGAGGCGGTACACCATCACGGTAATGAGCAGCAAGGCCAGGAAAAGCGCGGCGGCCGACAGTACCAGCACCCGTTGCTGTTGTATGGTGGCCAGGTGCATGTGTTGTTCTTTCTTCAGCAGGATATTTTCGCGTTGCTTCTTTTCGGATTCATATTTCTCCTGGGAACGTGAGATCAGCCTGCCCTTTTCCGCATTGAAAAAGTCGATGTTCCTTTTACTAAACTCCTTGTAGCTTTCAAAGGCCGCAGCATAGTCTTTCCGTGCAGAGTCCAGTTCATAGCGGATCTTATAGTAGATCATTTCATTTTTCGCATTACCCAGCGTGTCATTTAGCAGCCTGGCCTTCTCCAGGTTTTTATCTGCGCCTTTCAGATCGCCCTGCATGGTTTGTATTTCGGCCAGGTTCAGGCTCGATTTCACCACACCGGGCAAATTGCCGGCTTCCTGGTAGTAATTGGCAGAGAGCTGGTGATAGCGAAGGGCATCGGTATAGCGGTGCCGTAACATGGCAACAATACCCATGTTTTCGTAGGTATACGCCAGGCTGCGGTGATCATGAAGCTCCAGTTTTAATTTCTCCGCTTTCTCCAGGAATAGCATTGCGGAATCGGGTACTTTAAGGGAGATATAAGCGGAGCCGATATTATTCAGCGTTTTTGCGATTTCCGCTTTTTCGTTTCTTTTCAGCTTTATATCCAGGGACTTTTTGAGATAAACGAGGGCATCTCTCGGGGTATTCAGTTCCGTAAAAATATTCCCTACGTCATTGTTCAGTACACCGAGGGTATAAGAGTCGCCTAGTGTTTCCGCCAGTTTCAGCGCATTGAGCGTAAGCTGCATCTGCTGGTCAAGATGACCTTTGGTATTTTCCACGAGAGCAAGGTTGCGCCAGGCCCAGATTTTTCCCTGGCTGTAATGAAGGCTATCGCTGAGCCGGAGGGCTTCTGTGCCATACCTGGCGGCCGTGGGAGCGTCTATGGTGAAATAGGCCCTGGCTACCTGGTTCAGCAGGTTCACCCGGGAGGTATCGTTTTTTGTATGGGAACGGAGCACTGCTAACAGGCTGTCATTGACAGGAGGTTGTGCTGTTACCGGAGGCGACAGCAGGATCAGAAATAATGGGATTAAAGCGCACTTTTTAAAGGAACTGACCGGCAGCATATTTAAGAGTGTTGGCAGTGACTAGGGTGGAGCGATTCGGGGGCGGTCCACGTATAATAGGTTAAAATTAAAGATAATGTGCCACGATTCAAAGTAAGTTGATAAAAAAGTAGGGGTGGGGCAATGAATTTTATGTTATGGCCCTTATAAATCAATTAGCTTTGTATCTTCCGGTAAAGTTTTATTTCAATGAAGCCACTTATTACCATAGAATATTGCCCGAAATGCGGCTGGTTGCTGCGTGCTGCCTATATGGCGCAGGAGCTCCTCACCACCTTTGCCGACGACCTGGGCGGCGTAACGCTTCGCCCCAGCGAAACAGGCGGCTCCTATATTATCTGGCTCGGCGAAGAAAAGATCTTCGACCGCAAGGAAAGCGGGCATTTCCCCGAGATAAAATTCCTCAAACAACTGGTCCGGGACCACGTGAACCCGGAGAAAAGCCTGGGCCACTCGGATAGACCGTAGCGACGATCGCCTTCGGCGTCAGACAATTTTCGCTACATTTGCACCCTATGCGTAAAAACCTCCATATCACGGCTTTATCACTTTTATTGGCAATAGGGGCAAAGGCACAACAGGATAGCGTTACAACAAACCCTTCTTCTTCACGTGAAGGGCTATACGACAGCGTATGGTTGCGCAAACGCAGTTTCTTCCCGCTACCGGTGCTGGGATACTCACAGGAAAAAGGCCTGGAAATCGGCGCCGCCATGTTGTATTCTTTTTATACAGATAACCGCAATCCGGACCAGGCTACCCGTAATTCCACGCTTAACCTGATCCCTGCGGTGACCACAGAAAGCCAGTTTAAGATAGATCTGAAAGCGAATATCTGGACACGCAGTAATACCTGGCATTTTAAAAGTAATCTCCGCTACCATAATTACCCGCTTTATTTCTTCGGCATTGGCGATACTACCCATTACGATAACCGGTCGCTGGTGAATAACAGCCGCTATAAAGTACAGGTGGAAGGCGAACGGCGCATCAGCGGGCACTTTTATGCCGGCGCCTCCGTGTTATACCAGCATGATACTTACAGTAGCGGCGATGATAAAGGTATTTATACCACCATGCCGCTTACCGATAAAGAAGGAGGATATGTTACTTTCCTGGGGCTCACGGGCATTTATGATAACCGGGACAATGAAAACTATGCCCGGCGCGGTTCCTGGCTGAAACTAAACCTGGCTTATGCACCTTCTTTTTTAAGTAAGCATCCCTTGTTTAAAGTGGAGGCGCAGGGCTCGCATTTCCTGTCTCTTTCCCGTAAAAGTACGCTTGGGTTCAATGGCATCTTTAACAGTCTCCAGGGGAAGGTACTGCCTTTCTACCTGCTGCCTGAAATGGGGAACGACCTCATCATGCGCGGCTATTATACCGGTAGGTACCGTAACCAGAACTACCTGGCCGCCCAGGCGGAATACCGCTATCTCATAGATCCTAAAATGCGCATCCATATCTGGTTTGTGGATCTCAAACCCAAATTTGCGCTGGCCGCCTTTGCGGGTACAGGCACCGTATTCACCAATCATGATTTCCGCTTTGGCGGATTTAAACCCAGCTATGGCGCCGGGATCCGCTACTTCTACGACGAAAACGCAAGACTTACTATTCGTATAGACTACGCCGTTGGAGAAAAACGCGCCGGCGAATCAAGGCAAAAAGGATTATATCTTTCCCTGGCGGAAGCTTTCTAGTATAATGTGCCGGTGATGGCTATGTGGTAATAATTTGTTAACTTTCAATAGATTAAATACCATACTCCAAAACCATTGCATATGAAAAAACTATTCCTGCTAGGGGCAGTCTCCATGCTTCTGATTGTTACCCACAGCACCCAGGCACAGGACAATTCATCTTCTTCACATTCTAAATTTTATCTGAAAATTGCCGGTGGTTATTTCTTCAGCGTATCGCCCGGACAGTTCCCGAATGTTGGCCCATATCCACCGCAGGACCTGCATACAGAGTTTAGCCCTGGCCGTATGGACACCGTTAGCCGCAAAGTGCTGACCGGTTCCTACGGGGAAGGCTTCAGGGGCGGACTTTCCGTTGGTTACAATATCAATAAATATTTCGCGGTAGAAGGAACTTTTAATTATTTCCATAGCAAGAAAAACCTGATGACCCGCCAACGGGCAACTGTAGCCGGTTCGGCCAGGGAACTGGGACATGTGGAATCGCACGGGTATGTAAATGCTATAGATTTCGCTCCCAGTCTCGTGGTAAGCCCTGGGCTGGAGAAAATAAATCCGTACGTACGCTTTGGCGTAGTGGTACCGTTATGGGGCCGCCTCTACATTGAAACAGACGCCATGCAAACCTCCACCCCCGCAGGCATTCCCACAGGAACAGCAGTAGTAACCAATATCAGCAGGAAAGAGGAGGTTAAACCTAATCCTACTATCGGTTTCCAGGGAGCGTTGGGCGTGTCTTTCAGGGTATCGCCCCGTTTTGATGTATTTGTAGAAACGGAATACCGTAATGTGCCGGTACGCAGTAAAGAGAAGGAGATCACGGAATACAATGAAACCAATACCCTGGTAAATGCCAGCACCGGCGCAGTAGTGCAGGCTTTGCCGGGCCGTACCATCGGCGACCTGTCGGTAGCGGAAAAGAATACGGAGTATCAAACCACGCTGGATCAGAACTCCAACACACCGGTTAACCAGCAGGGAACTAAAGTGATCTATAAAGATAACAACAGGGCTTCCAATGATCTGAAGTCGTATATCAATATCGGTGGGCTGGGATTGAATGCAGGACTGAAATTCAGGCTGTAATACCACCAGGTATAAAATAAAAGATGGGTGTATCTTACTTTTGATACACCCATCTTTTATTTGAGGGCCGTTTGAGCGAAGCTCAGCGGCTTCATTTTTTATGCGCTTGCTTTATTGAGTAAGTCTACCGCAGCGGTATCCAGCTGCAACTGCACGCCGTTGGTAAGCTCATGCAATTGTTCTTTGCTGGTGGCGCTGGCAATAGGCGCAGCTACCGCAGGGCGTGTGAGCAGCCAGGCCAGCGCTATACCGGCTGGTGTGGAATGATATTGCGCTGCTACTTCATCAAGTGCAGCAAGGATCCGCAGCCCTCTTTCATTAAGATAGCTTAATGCTTTCTGACCACGGGCCTTACTTTTATCAGTATCAGCAGCACTGCGGTACTTGCCGGTCAGAAAACCGCTGGCCAGCGAGTAATAATTGATCACTCCCAGGTGCTGTTCTTCACAGATCTTCGCATATTGGGTTTCGTACTTCTCCCGGTCGTACAGGTTGTATTCAGGCTGGAAAGTTTCATACCTTGGCAGGCCGTGCTTTTTACTGGCTTCCAGGCTTTCCAGCAGGCGGGCGGCGCTCATATTGGAAGCGCCGATGGCCCTTACTTTGCCGGCTTTTATCAGCGTGTCATAAGCTTCCAGTGTTTCTTCCACCGGCGTGGCTTCATTGTCGTAATGCGTTTGGTAAAGGTCTATATAATCTGTTTGCAAACGCTTCAGCGATGCTTCCGCCGCTTTAAGGATATAGGCTTTACTAACATTTCTGCCTTCTCCCATGTCGGCGCCTGCCTTGGTGGCCACAATTACCTTATCGCGGTTCCCGCGGTCACGCATCCATTTGCCGATAATGGTTTCAGATTCGCCACCCGAATTTCCCGGTACCCAGCGCGGGTATACGTCTGCCGTATCCACCAGGTTGAACCCGGTGGCGATAAATTCGTCCAGTAATGAAAATGAAGTGGATTCGTTGGCCGACCAGCCGAATACATTGCCGCCAAAGGCCAGTGGGGCTACTGATAGCCCGGATTGTCCCAGTTTCCGTTTTTCCATAATATTTTTTTTATTGATCTTGTAACGGGCATATCCCGTATGTAATTTAATTACTTTTGTCTTTCACCGACTAATTTTTATGCCAGAACAGATGCCTGTCATTTCACGAGAAGATTTCAACTGGTTAACACAAACCTATGGAAAGGAGAGTGGCTACTCACACATAGATACCAAAGAAAGTGTGGTACATGAAATATTTACAGATAAGGTGCTCATCGGTACCGCTTTCCTGAACTGCGCTTCCTATGAGCTGTCTTTCGGTGATCCCGGTCTGCATATCCGGAAAAACAGGCTGGATAATTATAAGCTGCACGACAAAGCGGTGCTTATAGCGGATGAAATGAATGAGGAAGATGAAGAAGAATTACTGCTTCGCTGGAACACGCTCATGCAGGAGCTGAAGATGCTGGAAAATCTGCACGGGCTTGCCAACGCCCGTGAACCGCTTATACAGCTGTTCCTCGATATCTTTAATGAAGATGATGCCGAGGAACAGATCAGCCACCTTCCGGATATTGTAATGCCTGATCCTGTAGCCATCTGGGAGGAATTGTATGCTGCACTGTCGGCTACCGGTAATGTAGTGGAATTTGAATGGCAGCAATTTGCGGAAACCGGTATCAGCGCACTGAATGACCTGGCGCCTTTGCAGCAGGCCGGTATCACGCTGAAAGCACCTGATCAGGCGGACTATACAGCCATCATTGGTGCGGAAGATTTTGCGAAAGGCATGCTTGATTTTGTAAATGAACAACTGGATGAACACGCCCTGAAAATAGTGGCAGCCGGTACCAGCCTGGATGAATACCAGTCGTTCACCTGCCTTAATATGCAGGATTTCCGGCTCGCCAATGCCCTGCTGAAAATGGAGGAACTCTGTCTTGTTTGTTTCTTTTAGTATATTAAAATCCCGTTAAAAAAAGTAATTTAACAGCCGCAAAACAGGCAGATTAAATAACTTAGTAATTGATACAGTGTACCACATGAAATTATTCCGGCATTTATTTGTTGTATTGATCTCAGTCATGTTCCTGCCACAGGTGCAGGGGCAACCGGGAATGATACGCGTAAAGGGCGCGGAGCATATTCAGGTATCTACCGGTATTACTTTTAAAGCAACAGGAAAAACGCCCCGTGTAAGGGCTACCGTTACCCGGTTTAAACGCCGTCCTGTTGGAATCAACGACAGCTACGGCCATGAAAGGGCCTGCCCCGTTTTTTTATCCGCAGTTACTGCCCGTTTTATTTATGTAGATAAGATCCTCAATGGATATTATTTTAATCCTTACCTCAGTGTCCCCACACCGCTAAGAAGCTGGAGAGGCCCGCCAACGGCCTGATAACCCGTTTTACATTTTATTTATTTCATTTTCTTTTTTAGCGATTTATGAACTTACACAGGATCGCGAAGAAAGGGTGTTGGTGGTTGCTATTAATTTTTCCCTTCACTTCTTTGTTCGCACAATCTGCAGCGGATAGCTTTTCGCTGCAGCGGGCCATTGCGCTTACACTTGCGCATTATCCCGCCATCAAGGCCAAACAGGCAGAGGTAAACGCCGGCCAGGCCAGTCTTACAGATATTAAACATAACTGGTATCCGGCCATAAAACTGCATGAACAGGTAGATGCCGGTACCGACAACAGCATATACGGCTCGTACTTCACTATGGGGATGATCCCTTCCACTTCCGGTGGTATCCGCGATGCCAACAATAATGCACTCATGAGCGGTAACATTGCCATGGCAGCCATGCAATGGGAGATCTATAATTTCGGCGCCTACGGCAGTGAACAGAAAGAAGCCGCACAGTCGCTGAAAGTACAGCAAACAGACCTGGACAATACGGCCAACCAGCTTACTGTATCCGTTATTCAGAATTACCTGGAACTACTCCGGCTCTATGCTTTACAACAGATAGCAACGGATAATATCCGGCGTAATGCGGAAGTGCTGAAAGCGGTTACCGCTACGGTATTGCATGGCCTCAAACCGGGGGTAGACAGCGCCATTGCCGCCGCAGAACTATCGAAGGCCAGGCTTAACCTGATCGATATAAAGAACAACTATAACCAGGTGCGCATCCAGCTCGGTGTTTTCACAGGCCTGGATACCACGCAGATACAGCCCGATACCATCAATAATAAACACCTGATGGTACTGCTGGGCAGCGAAGCGCCGGATAGTACGGCTGCCCATCCCATGCTGGCCTACTACAACGCCGTTTACCAGCAACAACGTGCAGCCGCCGACGTTATACGCAAATCACGCCTGCCAAAAGTAAACCTGATGGCGGCAGGATGGATGCGCGGCTCCAGCGGATCATTCAATGATGTGTACGACAAGAACCTGTGGAGCGGTTTGGGTTATAGCCGGTATAACTACTTGCTGGGCCTGGGCATCACCTACAATCTTACTGATCTGAAACGCACCCACGAAAAAGTAGCTGTACAGCAGTATCGCTCGGAAGTGGCGGAACAACAGCTGGAAACTACCCGTACTACCCTGAGCGGATTGCTGCAACAGGCACAGTCGGATATTCAAACTTCCCGGGATAAGTTAAAGGAGTTACCTGTGCAACTGGCCGCTGCAAGGGCCGCCGCCAGGCAAAAAATGGCGCTGTACAAAGGTGGGCTCACCAATATTATTGATGTAACCACCGCTTTGTTTGTGCTGAACCGTGCGGAAACAGACCTGGTGCAAACCCGGGATGCCGCCTGGAAAGCGCTGTTCCGCGCCGCCTACGCCGGTAATACTATTTCACAACTTTTACCTGATCTGAACTAAACGCTATTCATTATGTCATTTGTATCTTCGGCACTGAAGAAGCCAATAGCGGTGGTGGTGATCACCGGCGGGTTGCTGCTTTTTTCATTGCTGTCCATATTCAGCATACCCATCGACATCTTCCCGAAATTAAACCTGCCAACTATCTACGTGATAGAGCCATACGGGGGAATGTCGCCCCAGCAGATGGAGGGCTTTTTCGCCACGCGGCTGCAGGACCAGTTCCTCTATGTGAACGGTGTTAAAACTATTTCTACAAAAAACATACAGGGGTTAACGTTATTAAAGCTCACCTTTTATGAAAATACGGACATGGCCGAAGCCTCCGCCCAGGTGGCGTTACAGGTGAACCGCGCCATGAAGTTCTTCCCGCCCGGCGCGCTACCGCCACAGGTAATGCGCTTCGACGCTTCGTCGCTGCCGGTGGGAGAGCTGGTATTCAGCAGCCCTAAAAAATCACTGAAGGAAATATACGACCTGGCGGCAACCCGTATCCGGCCTATGTTTGCTTCGGTGCCTGGGCTGTCCGCACCGCCTCCTTTTGGCGCCAACTCCCGGTCGGTAGTAGTGAACGTAGACCCGCAGAAACTGCGCAGCTTTAATCTCAGTGCAGATGAAGTGGTAGAAGCCATTGCAAAGAATAATGTGATGACACCCTCCGGGAACATCCGTATCAACAATACGATGTTCGTAACCACTATCAACTCCCTCGAAAAACAGGTGGCCGATTTTGGCGATATTCCCATTGTGACCAACGGCAACAACAATGTGTTTGTGCGCGATGTGGCAAGGGTAGCCGATGCCACGGATGTAACCGTAGATTATGCACTGGTTAATGGCAAACGCTCGGTATACATTCCCGTGGTAAAAACAGCCGATGCCTCTACCTGGGACGTAGTGAAAACACTGAAGTCAAAGATCCCCGAAATGCAAAGCCTGTTGCCGGATGATGTAAGCGTATCCTACGAATTTGACCAGTCGGTGTTTGTGATCAACGCCGTAAAAAGCCTTATTACAGAAGGCGCACTGGGCGCGCTTCTTACGGGCCTGATGGTACTGCTGTTCCTGCGCGATCTGCGCAGCTGCCTCGTGGTGGTGGTAACCATACCGGTGGCCGTGTTATGCGCTGTAATGGGATTGAAACTGGCCGGGCAAACCATTAATATCATGACGCTGAGCGGTCTTGCACTGGCCATCGGTATCCTGGTGGACCAGGCCACGGTGACCATTGAAAATATTCACCAGCACCTGGAAATGGGGAAGTCCAAACGCCAGGCGATTTACGACGCCTGCGAGGAAATAGCTTTCCCGCTGCTGCTTATACTGCTTTGTATCCTGGCGGTGTTTGCGCCATCGTTCATTATGACCGGTGTGCCGCGCGCCATGTTCCTGCCTTTGTCGCTTTCTATCGGCTTTGCTATGGTGGCTTCCTACTTTGCGGCGCAAACACTGGTGCCGGTGATTTCCAACTGGTGGCTGAAGGCGGATAAATACCAGCATCATGCGCACGCCGTGCTGGCGCTGGATGCGGAAGAAGTAAAAGAAGTGAACGAACACCTGCAACAGGCGGAGCAACACCCTGAAAAGGCCACGGGCTTTGAACGTTTCAGACTGGGCTTTATGCGGATCCTTGAAGGCGGTATGAACAAATCGCGTTTAGTCGTTACCGTTTATATCATCGGCTCCCTGCTGCTGGCTGGCGGTTGCTATGTATGGATAGGGAAGGACCTGATGCCGCATATTAATGCCGGCCAGTTCCAGCTTCGTTTACGCATGCCCGATGGTACCCGCCTGGAACGTACGGAAACCGCCCTGCACGATGTACTGGCTATAGTGGATAGTACCGTGAACGGACATGTGGCCATCAGTTCGGCTTATGTAGGATTGATCCCCAGCAGCTATGGTACCAGTAACCTCTACATTTTTAACAGCGGTACACATGAAGCGGTATTGCAGGTGAACCTGGAAGAGGATTACAAAGTGGATATTGAAAAGTTGAAAGACCAGCTCCGGGAAAACATCACGGCAAAAATACCGGAGATACGGTTGTCTTTTGAGCCGATAGATCTCACGGAAAAAATTATGAGCCAGGGCGCCGCCACACCTATAGAAGTAAGGGTAGCGGGAAAGGATATGAAACAGATATCCGGGTATGCACAGCAGCTGGTGCAGCGCCTCAGCACTATTCCTTTCCTGCGGGACGTGCAGATAGCGCAGCCACTGCATTTCCCGGTGATCAGTATTCATATTGACCGGCTAAAGCTGGCGCAGATGGGACTGAATATTTACCAGGTGGCGCGTTCTGTTACGGCCTCCACTTCCTCCAGCCGCTTCACCGAAAAAAATCAATGGCTGGATGAAAAGGTGGCATACACTTACCAGGTGCAGGTACAGGTGCCCGAATACAATATGACGGCCCTGAACGACCTGAAAGAAATACCGCTCGTAAAAGGCCAGCCACGGCCTGTACTGGCGGATGTGGCCACGTTTACCCAAACAGAAATGCCGGGAGAATACGACCGCTCCGGTCCGCGTAGGTTCGTAACCGTTAGTGCCAATATAACCGGCAAAGATCTTGGTGCAGCTACCGCTGCAGTGCAACAGGCCATTAAGGACACCGGCACGCCGCCAAAAGGATTGATCACAGAACTAAAAGGCGCTTCCAGCTTACTGGTGGAAACGCTGAACAGTTTGCAGAATGGGTTGATGATTGCGGTAGTGGTGATCTTCCTGTTGCTGGCCGCCAATTACCAGTCGTTTAAATTATCACTGGTGGTACTGACCACTATCCCTGCGGTGATCGCCGGGGCACTCATTGCGCTGCTGCTCACCGGCGCTACGCTCAACCTGCAATCGTACATGGGCATGATCATGTCTACCGGGGTATCGGTAGCCAATGCGATCCTTATTGTAACGAATGCGGAAAAACTCAGGATGGAATACCGCGATGCACGGAAGGCAGCGGTGGTAAGCGCCGGGGTGAGATTACGTCCTATCCTGATGACTAGCCTCGCCATGATTGCGGGCATGATCCCAATGGCCAGTGGTCTTGGTGAAGCGGGCGACCAAACCGCCCCGTTGGGCCGCGCGGTGATAGGCGGGCTGATCGCCTCCACACTTGCCGCCTTGCTCATATTACCACAGGTATATGCACTGATGCAACGGAAAGAAGGCTACCAGTCGCCCTCCTTAATGCCGGATAACACGAATGCTTAAAATTAAATACAACATCATGAAACAATATAAATATTATTTGTTCACAGCCGGTGTCATCACGTTGATGGCAGCCTGTAATTCGGCGGCTATGACAGAGAAAAAGAAAACAGGTAAAGATGAACATCATTATCTCCTGGCAACGGTAGTACAACGCCCCCTGGAAGGAAGTATCCGCCTGCCGGGTACTTTGGCGGCTTTCCAGAAAGTAAGCATTTACCCGCGGATCAACGGTTTTGTAAAAAGCATTTCCGTAGATCGAGGCTCCAAAGTAAAAAAAGGCCAGGTACTGCTGGTGCTGGAGGCCCCGGAGGTAGACCAGCACTATTACGCTGCACAATCCAAATACCTGCAGGCTAAGGCCATGTTCGCTTCCAGCAAGGATAATTATGAACGCACCGTGGCCACCAGCGAGGAGCCGGGCACTATTTCCCCGCACGACCTGGAACTGGCAAAAGCCCGTATGCTGGGCGACAGTGCGCTCATGAACAGTGAACAGGCCAATTTCCGCGCGCAGGAAGTAAATAAAAGCTACTTAACCGTGACCGCTCCCTTCGATGGCGTAATCACCGAACGTAATATTCATCCCGGCGCACTGGTAGGGCCCGATACCAAAGTAGATGATAAGCCCATGCTAATGCTGGAGCAGGAAGACAAGCTGAGGCTGGTGTTACAGGTGCCGGAAATTTACAGCGCACAGTTGGGGGATCAGTCCCGGATCACATTTGAAGTGAATGCCATACCGGGTGAACGCTTTGAAGGAACCATTGCCAGGCAGGCCGGTACGCTGGACGACAGGTACCGCTCCGAAGCCGTGGAAATTGATGTACAGAATGCGAAGCGGCTACTCAAAGCAGGTATGTACACGGAAGTGGTGCTGCCGCTGAAAGGCTCCACGCAGGCGCTGCTGGTGCCGGCCAGTGCCGTTGTAAGGTCTACAGAAAAGAAATATGTGGTAGCGGTAAGAAATCATCATACAAAATGGATTGATATCGAAGAGGGTAATCACCATAATGATTCCACGGAAGTGTTTGGCCGCCTGCAGGCCGGTGAGCGCGTGATTGCGCCGGCAACGGATGAGATCAAGGAAGATATCATGGTTCCGGCAGAATAGTTCCGGCGTTTTTTTTGTGATCATCATTTAAAACCATGACTTATGACGATCAAAAAAAGCACTTCCGAAAAGCGTGAGCTGAAAGCAACCAAACGTAAGAATGAAGCAATGGCTCCGGCCAAAGGCGGCGCAAAAAAAGAAAGGAACGACGACCGGAACAATGTATTGGAAGGATATGATGAAGATGAATATGATCAGAAAGATATCGCCGACAGCAAACGTAAAAAGAAAAGCTAACGCTTAAAAAAGACTGCCGTCCCGAGGAATCGGGACGGCTTTTCTGCTAACTGTTCCGTCTATATTGATTCTTTTTATGTTCTTATTAAAAAAAGAGAACAAATAACATCCACCTAGTAATCAATAACGGATTTTACCTGTTGTTCAACTAAAAAAATTTTTTAAAGAAGGCAAGGCAATAGGAAACCTGCACGTATCTTACGTGGAGCGTTTCAATAGGATAAAATGGCTTTGGATTTTTTTCTGATGCGCCTGGTATTCATAGCGGGTTAACGCTATGCGGATGATGGCTGCTAACTTTCTTTATTATTCTCTCCTTATTTTTTTACCCTAAATAAATCCTTTTAATGCGCATCTGGAATAATAACACGAAACGATTTAAAATTGTTCTGGAAAAAAATCTTTTTAAAAATTAAAAAGTTCACGGATGCCAAGTGCAAACATCTGAACGCCGATAACAGCAAGGATAAGTCCCATCATTTTTGTAATGACCATCATTACATTGGTGCCGATAATTTTTACAATGCGTTCACCTGCAATAAAGAGGAGATAGGTGATATAACATATAAGTGCATAAATGCCTATTACAACAGTAAGATGTATAAGGTCTTTTGCGGCAGAATAGCTCATGGAGGTGGTAATTGCGCCAGGGCCTGCCAGTAAAGGCATCGCCAGCGGGGTAATAGCTACGCTGATCCCCTGATCTGCTTTCACAGGCTGTGTACCGAGCTTGGGATTTTCATTTTTATTTTCTTTTTCCCCGCGTACCATTTCGTACCCGATCACAAAAACGAGGATACCGCCGGTAACACGCAGCGCGGCCAATGTAATACCAAAAACATGGAATATTAATTTGCCCGCCACACTGAAAACAAGAATAATACAAAAGGCAATGATCACTGATTTCGTGGCAATATTCCGCTTGGCCTTTTTATCCATGTTGGAAGTCAGCTCCATGAAAACAGGGATGGCTGAAATAGGATTTACAATTGCCAGTAATCCCATGAATACGGTGGTCGCAAAGGCGATATAATTATCAAATAATGCCATCATATCAGCAATATAACAAATTTTATTCATCGTTCAACGCCCGGTTCAGGAGCGTAAACGGGGCAATTGCCAGTTATGGCGCAGGCTTACCAGCCGGATGGCAACTATAACGGTAACGGCTATACCCTGTGCAATATCCCCGGATATGCCGGTAAAGTGCCCGGCCACCAGGTACAGGATCCCGCCGGCAATAGAAGCGGCGGCATATATTTCCCGGGTGAAAAGGATAGGCTGCTCCCCGGTGATCACATCGCGCAGCAGGCCGCCGAATGTACCGGTAATAACCCCCAGTGCCACGCATACCGGCATGGGTAACCCCGCCGCCACACCCTTGTTGATGCCGGTAATGGTAAACAGGCCAAGTCCTATTGCATCAAACGTACTAAGCAAACGGGTGAGCTTTTTTACATAGGAGAAAAATAACGCGGCAATAATGGCAGCCGCAATAATAGCAGTATTACTTAATTCATCCGTCATCCAGGCTACCGGTGTTGCGCCGGTCAGCAGATCGCGGATCGTTCCGCCGCCAATGGCCGTTATAAAGGCCAGCGCCAGTAATCCTATTACATCGTATGATTTGTTGATGGCTGCTGTAGCTCCCGAGACAGCAAACGCAAAAGTGCCCAGTAATTCCAATACCTGGATGAAGGTAAGCTGCATGCTCCTTGTCTGATTTATCAACTAAGGTAAGGATACTTTATATCACTACAGCAGGAGTGGAACAACTTACCAGCGCTCAATAATCATCTTCATAGGCCGACTCCCCGCGGAGCGTACGCTCTATCTGGTTACGCAGGCTATGACTGAATCCTTCCACTTCAATCTTCGGATGATGATCAAGATAAATAAGAAAGCGGCCGGTTTCTTTTGCCACCAGGTCATATATATCTTCCAATAAAGCGTGAAGTAACTTCCGGGTGGTTTCAGCTATCTGTGCAAGTGGTGAATCTTCAAAATGCCGGTATTCGCGGTTTTTATAAGATAAGGTAATCTGAATCATAACTGACGGTTTTTCTGCAGGATTTAGGATTACCGGTTAATATATATTTAACCGGCTGGTTTTCATTAGTTAATTATTAATTCTGACATAAAAATAGAAAAAAAGAAATTGTTTTTTTCAAACTAAAGGGTGATTTTTTATCAGGTAACGCTACCGCCCCTATATTGTTCATTCTTTTTCTATTATAATTTGGCTACCATTGCAAATTATTCTTACATAATGAAGAAACTGACATTACTCATTGTTTTTATTGCGCTGTATTATCTGCCCACACAAGCGCAGCCAGGAAAGGGCATCCGGTGGAGCCTCGACGGAAAGTCTTATTTTAAAGCTACACCTGCCGGTATTGAATCTTTCCCTTTATCCGGTGAACAACCTTCCCTTAAAATTCCTGCAGCCGCCTATCATAGCCTTGCTTTAAAGGATTTTTATTTTTCGGGAGATGAAAAGAAAGTATTGCTTTACACCAATGCAAAAAAAGTATGGCGCTACGAAACGCGCGGTGATTACTGGCTGCTGGACATCGCCACCGGTAAGCTGCTGCAGCTGGGAAAAGATAAACCCGCTTCCTCCCTCATGTTTGCCAAGTTATCGCCCGACGGTACCAAAGCCGCGTACGTAAGCGGGCATAACATCTTCGTGGAAGATCTCTCTACAGGCGCCATCACACCCATCACCACCGATGGCACCCGCCGCTTCATTAATGGTACATTCGACTGGGCCTATGAAGAAGAGTTCGGCTGCCGCGACGGCTTCCGCTGGAGCCCCGATAGTAAACGCATCGCCTACTGGCAGATCGATGCCACGAAGATCCGCGACTTTCTCATGATCGATAACACCGATTCCATATACTCCTTCACCGTACCGGTAGAATACCCGAAAGCAGGAGAAAGCCCTTCTGCCTGCCGTGTTGGCGTAGCGGATATACAAACTGCCAAAACAACCTGGATGCAGGTTCCCGGCGATCAGCAGCAACATTATATTCCCCGTATGGAATGGGTACCCGGTAAAAATACCCTGATCATACAGCAACTGAACCGCAAACAGAATGAAAGCAAAATAATGCTTTGCGATGCAGGTAACGGAAAAGTACGCCCGCTCTATGAAGAAAAAGACAGCGCATGGATCGATGTAAAATCCCGCTGGGATGATGATAACATCGCCGGATGGGATTTTACCCGTAACAGCAGGTCCTTCATCTGGGTAAGTGAACAGGATGGCTGGCGTCATCTCTACAACATCTCAACAGAAGATGGTAAAGCCACTTTACTTACACCCGGCAACTATGATGTGATCAGTATTGCCAAGATCGATGAAGCCGCCAATACTATCTATTTCCTGGCATCCCCGGAAAACCCTACCCAGCAGTACTTATATAAGGTGCCGCTGAACGGGGGCAAGGCGGAACGCATTACCCCGGCCAACGAACCTGGTTCCCACGAATATAAAATTTCACCTTATGGTACCTGGGCTATCCACGAGTTCAGTAATGCCTATACTTATCCTGTGAGTGAAAACCTCCAGCTGCCTTCACATAAAAGTAACGGCAACACAGTGCTGAACGCCATCACCAAAGGTGCATCGGCGCCTAATAAACCGGAGTTTTTCAACATCACTACCGTAGATGGCGTGACCATGGGCGGCTGGATGAGCAAGCCCGCAAACTTTGACCCTGCAAAAAAATACCCCGTTGTATTTTATGTATATGGCGAACCCGCCGGGGCCACTGCCCTGGATGCGATCGGCGCCGGCCGCAACTTCCTCTATGATGGCGACATGGCCGCCGATGGATATGTGTATGTATCCATGGACAACAGGGGAACCCCTTTGCCCAAAGGCCGTACCTGGCGCAAATGCATTTACCGCAAAGTAGGGCTGATCAATGCGCGCGACCAGGCCATGGGCGCCAAAGCATTGCTGCAGAAATATCCTTTCCTCGATCCGCAACGCACCGCGGTATGGGGCTGGAGCGGCGGCGGCTCTATGACGCTGAACCTCCTGTTCCAATACCCGGATATCTATAAAACAGGTATCGCCATTGCCGCGGTAGGCAACCAGCTCACTTATGACAACATCTACCAGGAACGTTATATGGGCCTGCCGGAAGAAAACAGGGAAGATTTCGTAAAAGGATCGCCCATTACTTATGCGAAAAACCTGCAGGGCAACCTGCTGTACATCCATGGTACCGGCGATGATAATGTGCATTACCAGAACGCGGAAATGCTGCTGAATGAACTGATCAGGTACAATAAACAATTCCAGTTTATGGCGTATCCAAACCGTACCCACAGCATCTCTGAAGGGCAGGGCACTTTTGAGCACTTATCTACTTTATATACTAATTATCTGCGTACGCATTGTGAACCGGGAGCAAAATAAAGTACCTTTGCCTCCCTAAATTGAAAAGTATGTCCAGGACAGCTATTATTGGAATACTGGCAGCGTTGCTGGTAATTGTATGCGCTTTTTTGCCATGGTCGGCCGTAGACGTGGATAGCAGGCACCTGGTGTTCACCGGCGTAAACGGAACCGGCTCCAACTATGGTGAACCTGGCCGTTTATCTATTATCCTCTCAGTGGTGGCCATTGTAATTTTCCTGGTGAAAAATAAGTGGGTGTCCAGGATCAACCTCTTTATTGCAGGGTTCCTGCTGGCATGGACTTTCAGGAATATGTTACTGTACTCAAGGTGTGAACTGGGCGATTGCCCGCACCCGCAGGCGGGTTTGTACCTGTCGCTCGCCGGCGCCCTGGTAGCGTTTGGCTGTGTGCTGTTCACGCGCACACCGAAGCGTAAATGATCGCAGCGGATTTTGTCTGACTCAGGATTAAACTGATTACGCTGATTACGCTGATTTGATTACTTTGGATTTAAAATGATTTGGGGAGATTTAAGCGGATATTTTCGCTTAGATCTCCCCAAATCTTTTAAAAATCATTACAAAATCAAATCAGCGTAATCAGTTTAATCCTGAGTCAGACAAAATCCGCGTGCATCGCCGGAGGCGATGATCAGAAAATGGTTTTATGTAAGATCCAGGCCCCCGCAAGGATCCCCGCGCCAATCAGCCAGTAGCGGATCACTACCGGCAGCGGACGTTGCGCCGTTACTTTTGCTTTGATAAAACTGAATACGGTGAGGCCCAGGAAAACCAGCATGATACTGGTTTGAGAGGCAGCGGTGAAATTTTCATTGGCGAGATAGGGGCCCAGTGAAAGGACGCCGCCAAGCAAAAAGAAAAAACCCGTCATCAGTGCGTTCTTTATAGCACGGGAACGGTTAAACGTAGTTTCCTTTACCTTCTCCTGTTCCAGCATCAGCTCCCACGACTGTGCATCCTTTTCCATTTCCTGTTCTATATGCGCAATAGTGCGTGCATTGATATCGAGGCGTTGCAGTTTGGTCCGTTCCTCGTCCAACAGCAGGTAGCTGTCGTGCTGCAGGTCGCCTTTATTGGCCTGGAATGCACTGATCATTACCAATATGGCGCCAATGATCCATACACACAAATGGATGGTATAAAATGTTTGCACTTCTATGGGAAATACCTGTATCACCTGCGTGGCGAAGAACAGCAGGAAAAGCCCGTCGGGAAACCCGATTAAGAAGTCTGTTTTCCAGCCGGAACTCCGGATGGCTTTATGGGATGTAGTCATACAAAGGTTCACTAGCTGAAAGCCTGTTCCAGGCTTTTCCTGATAATCTGCACGCAATCGCTTACCTGCCCGGCGTTGATGGACAGGGGCGGTGCAAACCGTATTTTATCTCCGTGTGTTGGCTTGGCCAGCAGGCCGTTTTCTTTTAAAGTAAGGCAAAGGTCCCAGGCGGCTTCCGGGTCTTTATGCGTAATAACGATGGCGTTCAGCAATCCTTTACCACGGATGGTGGTAATGTAAGGGGAGTGCAGTTCCTTCAGGCCGTTGCGGAGCAGCTGCCCCATGGCGGCGGCGTTTTCGGCCATCTTCTCGTCTTTCAGTACCTGCAGGGAGGTGATGGCCACTTTGCAGGCCAGCGGGTTGCCGCCGTAGGTAGAACCATGTTCACCCGGTTTGATGGTGAGCATCACTTCATCGTCGGCCAGTACGGCGCTTACCGGCAAGGTGCCGCCGGATAAGGCTTTCCCGAGTATCAGGATGTCCGGACGCACATTTTCATGATCACATGCCAGCATTTTGCCGGTGCGCGCAAGGCCGGTTTGTATTTCATCTGCAATGAACAATACGTTGGCGTCCTGGCAGTATTGCCGCGCTTTGGAAAGATAGCCTTCATCAGGTACCATTACACCCGCCTCGCCCTGTATGGGTTCAACCAGGAAGCCGGCTACGTTTTTATCCTGTAAAGCCTGCTCCAGCGCGGTTAAGCTGTTGTAAGGAATGATCTCATACCCCGGCGTGAAAGGGCCGAAGTTATCGCGTGCAGTAGGATCCGTACTAAAGGAAATGATATTCAGCGTACGCCCGTGGAAGTTATTGGCGCATACAATGATCTTTGCTTTGTCTTTCGGAACGCCCTTTACTATATACGCCCAGTGCCGGCATAGCTTCAGCGCTGTTTCCACCGCTTCCACACCGGTATTCATCGGCAATACTTTATCATATCCGAAATAACCGGTGATATACTGTGCGTATTCTCCCAGCAGGTCGTTGTGGAACGCACGGGAGGTAAGTGTAAGTTTCTTCGCCTGCTCAATGAGCGTGGCAATAATTTTAGGGTGACAATGCCCCTGGTTAACGGCAGAATAGCCGGACAGAAAATCATAGTAACGTTTGCCATCCACATCCCATAAAAAAACGCCTTCGCCGCGGTCCAGTACAACCGGCAGGGGGTGATAATTATGGGCACCATACTGTTCTTCCAGCGCCAGGTAATGTTGTGACTTTTCGCTTATCGTGTATGAAGGTACCATAACTCAAAAGTAAGGAAAAAGATGCAAGAAGCTGTTAGCCATCAGCTAACAGCTTCCGGTTGATTATTCCCCTTTCAGTTTCTTAACAAGATCCACATACTCCTGCATGGCCGCTTCCTTCGTTTTCCCTTTCAGCTCCGCCCACGCCTCATGTTTGGCCTTGGCCACAAAATCGAACGGGTTGGATGGCCCGTCGTTATCCACATCGCCGGTAGTACCTTGTTTATACAAAGCATATAACTGCAGCAGGATTTCATTGGAAGGTTTCTCCGGCAACGTTTTACTGGCTGCCACTGCTTCTTCAAACTGGTTTGTTAGTTCCATGTGCGGTGAGTTTTGAATTTTTAACAATACAGGGTTAACACCCTCATTTTTACCTTATGTCTATAAAGTTGAGCTTTATATATTAATATATCAAAAAAAGCCCCCGCTAAGGTTTCTATCTCCTTAAAAACCAAATAACAAAACATAATTACCAAACGCATTAACTAATGAACTAATTTCAATACCTTTGCCGGCTGAAAAGGTGCTGTGCAATACATTGCAGCAGGACTACGGAACAGCAAAACATCATATGAAGAATATTCGCAATTTTTGTATCATTGCCCATATTGACCATGGTAAAAGTACCCTGGCAGACCGTTTACTGGAGTTTACACATACTATTTCCGACCGCGACATGCAGGCCCAGGTACTGGACGACATGGATCTTGAACGTGAAAAAGGTATCACCATCAAGAGCCACGCCATCCAGATGGATTACACTGCAAAAAATGGTGAAAAATATATCTTTAACCTGATCGATACCCCCGGCCACGTGGACTTCTCCTACGAAGTATCCCGTGCCCTGGCCGCCTGCGAAGGCGCACTCCTCCTGGTAGACGCCGCACAGGGTATCCAGGCGCAAACAATTTCCAATCTTTACCTGGCACTGGAAAACGACCTCGAAATCATTCCCGTTATCAATAAAATTGATATGCAGGGCGCCATGATCGAGGAAGTGAAAGACCAGATCATTGAACTCATCGGTGTAAAAGATGAAGATATCCTGCTCGCTTCCGGTAAAACCGGTATCGGTATTGAAGATATCCTGGAAGCGATTGTACACCGCATTCCCGCCCCTGAAGGCAGTAATGAAGCACCCCTGCAGGCGCTTATCTTCGATAGCGTATTCAACTCTTTCCGTGGTATTATCGCCTATTTCCGCGTGTTCAACGGATCTATCAAAAAAGGGGATAAGATCAAATTTGTAAACAGTGGGGAAGAATATTTTGCAGATGAAGTAGGCATACTCAAACTGGGCCTCGAACCCCGCAAGGAAGTGTTCACCGGCGATGTAGGGTATATTATTACCGGTATCAAAAGCGCCAAGGAAGTAAAGGTAGGGGATACCATCACCCTGTCTAACAACCCCTGCGCAGAAGGGATCAACGGTTTCCAGGAAGTAAAGCCCATGGTATTTGCAGGGATCTACCCGGTGAATACGGAAGACTTTGAAGAACTCCGCGAATGCATGGATAAACTGCAGCTGAACGACGCTTCCCTTACCTATGAGCTGGAAACCTCACAGGCGCTGGGATTCGGCTTCCGTTGCGGCTTCCTCGGCATGCTCCACATGGAGATCATCCAGGAGCGCCTCGAAAGGGAGTTCAATCAAACCGTGATCACCACAGTTCCCAACGTAAGCTTTATTGCGCACACTACCCGTGAAGGCGTGATCATTGTGAACAACCCCAGTGAAATGCCCGATCCCACCCGCCTGGAGAGGATCGAGGAACCTTTCATCCGCGCACAGATCATCACCAAACCGGAATATATCGGTAACATCATGACCCTTTGCCTCGGCAAACGCGGTAACCTCCTGAATCAAAGCTATCTGACCACCACCCGTGTGGAACTGATGTTTGAAATACCGTTAACGGAAATTGTATTCGACTTCTACGATAAACTGAAAAGCCAGACCCGCGGCTACGCCTCCTTCGATTATACACCGATCGGCTTCCGCGACAGCGATATCGTGAAAATGGACATCCTCTTGAACAGCGAAAAAGTGGATGCACTCAGTGCCCTGATCCACAGAAGCCGCGCTCATGAGTTTGGCCGCAAGCTCACCGAAAAACTGAAAGAACTGCTGCCCCGCCAGCAATTCCTTATCGCCATCCAGGCGGCTATCGGCGCAAAAATTGTTGCCCGTGAAAACATCAGCGCTATGCGTAAAGACGTAACCGCAAAATGTTATGGCGGCGACATCTCCCGTAAACGTAAATTACTCGAAAAACAAAAAGAAGGTAAGAAACGTATGCGCCAGATAGGTAGCGTGGAAATCCCGCAGGAAGCCTTCCTGGCAGTATTGAAGCTGGATGATTAATCCGGAGTCAGACAAAATTCGCTATATTTGGGAAAACCAATCACCCATGCGTTCTTTAGTGCTCTCTTTAACAGTTGCATTGTCTGCATTTACATTCTCTGCTGTGAAAGCCCAGCAGGCGCCGCCTGCGGCAGACCAGGTAGTAAAAGATGCCTGTACACAGGCCGCAAAAGCCAATAAAAAAGTGTTCGTTATTTTCCACGCATCCTGGTGCGGCTGGTGCCATAAAATGGATACCGCTATGAATGATGCCAGCGTGAAAAAAGCATTTGATAACAACTACGAGATCCGTCACATCACCGTGATGGAAAACGGCGCTAACAAGGCCCTGGAAAATCCAGGCGGCGCTGAATTACTGGCCAAATACCACGGCGACCAGGAAGGTATTCCGTTCTGGCTGGTATTAAATACCAACGGCGAACTACTGGCGGACAGCCGTATGAAAAGCCCTACCGGCAAACTCCAGAACGTAGGCTGCCCCGCACAGGAAGAAGAAGTGAACTACTTCGTAGGCATCCTCGAAAAAACCTCTAAAATGAAACGTGGAGAGCTGGACGCGGTGCGTACCCGTTTCGGAAAAATAGCGGCTGCCACCGCGCATTAAACGCGGAATTTGTCTGACTCGCTGATTTTGATGATTTCGCTGATTACACTGATTTTTACTTTTTGATTTTAATATAGAATAGTAAGGGAGATGGGAACGGGTATTTCCGCTCACATCTCCTTTACTATAATTACAAAGACTCAAAAAAATAAAATCAGTGTAATCAGCGAAATCATCAAAATCAGCGAGTCAGACAAATTCCGCGGAAATTCGTATTTTACCCCTTCATACACCTCCCTTTCATACACCCGCCAATCTCCCGGTAATAAGTTTTATACAACAATCTATTCATATGCACCTGACTGCACGGGAAACCGAAAAACTATTACTGCACCTGGCCGGGGAACTGGCCGAGAAGAGGAAAGCAAGAGGATTGCGCCTGAACTACCCGGAAGCTATTGCGCTTATCAGCAGCCGCTTAATGGAAGCGGCGCGCGATGGCAATTCTGTGGCCGCCCTCATGCATTATGGCGCTACTATCCTTACCCGCGAAGATGTAATGGATGGAGTGCCCGAAATGATCCATGAAGTACAGATCGAAGCCACCTTTCCCGATGGTACCAAACTGGTAACTGTACACGATCCTATCCGTTAATCATTACTAAATATGACAACCATGATCCCCGGGGAATATTTTTTAAAGAAAGAAGATATCATTGCCAATGCCGGCCGGAAAACAGTCCGGATCAGTGTGGTCAACACCGGCGACAGGCCCGTGCAGATTGGCTCCCATTGCCATTTTTTTGAAGTGAACCGTATGATGTTGTTCCCCAGGGAAGCAGCATTCGGTATGCGCCTCAATATCCCTTCCGGCAATGCCGTACGTTTTGAACCGGGCGAAGCCAAAGAAGTGGAACTGGTAGCACTGGGCGGCACCAGGAAAGTGATCGGTATCAATAACCTGGTGAACGGCGATACTACCGATCCCGCGGTGAAAGAAGCCGCTATTGCCAAAGCCGATTCCCTCCATTTTAAATCCGGACAATTATGAGCCTGCACATCAGCAAAACAAAGTATGTAAATATGTACGGTCCTACTACCGGTGATCGCGTGCGACTGGCGGATACAGACCTCATTATAGAAATAGAAAAAGATTACAACGTTTATGGCGACGAAAGCAAATTCGGCGGCGGTAAAAGTGTAAGGGACGGTATGGCGCAATCGGCCACCGCCCTGCGCAGCGAAGGTGTGCTGGATTTTGTGATCACCAATGTGATCATCATCGATCATTGGGGAATTGTTAAGGGAGATATAGGGATTAAAGACGGGAAGATCGTTGCCGTAGGACAGGCAGGGAATCCCGATACCATGGACGGCGTACACCCGCAACTCATCATCGGCGCTTCCACGGAAGTACACAACGGCGCCAACCTGATTGCTACCGCCGGTGGCATCGATACGCATATTCACTTCATATGCCCGCAACAGGTAGATCATGCACTGTTCAGCGGCGTAACCACGCTTATTGGCGGCGGTACCGGTCCTGCAGATGGTACCAGCGCTACTACAGTTACACCGGGTAAATGGAATATACAACGCATGCTGCAGGCCGCGGAAGCATACCCCGTAAACCTCGGCTTCTTTGGTAAAGGGAATTGCGCTACCACGGCGCCACTGGTGGAACAGATCGAAGCCGGTGCACTGGGACTGAAAATTCATGAAGACTGGGGCGCTACACCCGCCGTAATTGATGCCTCCCTGAAAGTGGCGGATGAACTGGATGTGCAGATTGCCATCCACACCGATACGCTGAATGAAGCCGGCTTCCTGGAAGATACCCTCAACGCTATCAACGGCCGCGTAATTCATACCTTCCATACTGAAGGCGCCGGCGGCGGCCATGCACCGGATATCATCCGCGCGGCCTCCTTCCCGAATGTATTACCGGCATCCACCAATCCCACGCGGCCCTACACGGTAAATACCATCGATGAACACCTTGATATGCTCATGGTTTGCCATCACCTAGATAAAAAAGTGCCGGAAGACGTAGCCTTTGCAGACTCCCGCATCCGGCCGGAAACCATTGCAGCAGAAGATATCCTGCACGACATGGGCGTATTCAGCATCATGAGCTCCGACTCACAGGCAATGGGCCGCATTGGCGAAGTGATTATACGCACCTGGCAAACCGCCGATAAAATGAAGAAGCAACGCGGCGCGCTGGAGGAAGATAAACACAACGATAACGATAACTTCCGTGTAAAAAGATACATTGCCAAATATACCATCAACCCGGCCATTGCACATGGTATCTCTACACATATCGGTTCCCTGGAACCCGGTAAGATGGCCGACCTGGTGCTATGGAAGCCGGCTTTCTTTGGCGTAAAACCGGAGATGATCATCAAGGGTGGCATGATCAATGCCAGTCGCATGGGCGATCCCAACGCCTCCATTCCCACGCCGCAGCCGGTGATTTACCGCCACATGTTTGGCGCGCACGGAAAAGCATTGCTGCACACCAGCGTGTTATTCGTATCTGCGTTATCGTTAGAGAAAGGGATTAAAGAAGCATACGGTTTGCAGAAGCAGCTGTTGCCG
>JBCNPS010000120.1:0-15027 GCA_039593235.1 Chitinophaga sp.
GGATGACCGTTCCGCCATATACTGCGCATTAAAGCTCAGTCCTTTGTAGAGTGGTATGTTCAGTCCCAGGATAGCAGCGTAGTTGCTTTCATTGGTAGTATTGTCCACCATAGCCTGTTCGTCCATATAGTTATAGCGCCAGGGCATATATCCCCGTGCTTCCAGCTGGGTCAGTCTGCCGGAATAATACGCCTGCGAATAACCTACATTGTTGCCGTTATCATCCACGAGCTGGTCGTAAGGCATGAGCGGAGTGGGCGAAGGCGCATATACGCTGGTACCTAAGCCGCCGGTGCTGTAGCGGAACCAGTTGCCGCGCAGGTTGGCCGACAGGGTTACATTTTTAAAGAAAGTAAATTCCTGGTTAGCCGTTAACGTGATCCTTTCGCCGAAGGTTTTTTTAGCGCTGGTATTTTCCCGGTCGTAAGCGCCGGAAACGAAATAGGTATGCCTGCCGGTACCGCCGCTGATACTAAGATCATAGTGGCTGGTAGAAGCAGGTTTCAGGAGATATTGTTCCACCTGTTTCCTGGAATCGCGGCCTTTCAGTATGGCAAATGCGTCATCTACCTGCGCCTGGGTCACTTCTCCCCTTTTGAGGCGGAAAAGCCAATCCACCGCCTGGCTTACCGGCCGCTGGCTGGAGGCGGGCAGGCTGGCCGGATCGGTGATAAAACCTTTGTTCACCAGTTCCTGCTCATAATCGATCATCTGTGCCGCGTTCATCATTGGCATGGATGATAACCTGGGCTTACCGTTCAGGCCCAGTCCCGCGGTAAAGGAGATGCGCGGCGCGCCATCATTTATTTTCCCTTTTTTGGTAGTGATCACAATTACGCCTGCAGACGCGCGTGCGCCCCAGATAGAAGCGGCGGCGGCATCTTTCAGGAAGGTGATCTGTTCCACATCGGCGGGGTTGATGGTACGCATATCCATCTCCGTAGGAAAACCATCTATCACCACCAGTGGTTTTTTATTTACATCGTTGTTCAGCGTGCTGGCGCCCCTGATGGCAATGGTATAACTGCCGTTTCCCTGCACGGCGCCATTCAGGTTGCCATATACAAAGGTGTTGTCTGATTCGGTAAGATTCAGGAGTACGCCGGGCACCTGTCCTTCCAGGCGGTACAGCACATTGGGCACGGGGATCTTTTCCAGGTCTTTTGCCGTAACAACGCCAAAGGAGCCGGTAGCGCGTTCTTTAGGCAGGTTTACATAACCGGTGGATACTACTTCCACCTGTTTCAGGTTGCCTACGCGTTCCGGTAGGGTAACATTATAGTTCTTTGCTGCGCCCAGCATTACGTTGCGGCTTTCAAAACCCACGCTGGAAAAAGACAGCATGGTTTCATCTCCCGGGAGCTGTATAAAGTATTCGCCGTTATCGTTGGTGAAAGCGGTTTTCTTCGAATTAAGCCCCAGGATACTAACACCGGGTATGCCTTGTTGTTCGCGGTTGGTCACTTTCCCGGAGATAGTCCTGTTTTCCGCACGAACAGTTGTTTCAAGCTGCCGGGAGCCGGCGGGGGCTTCCTGGCTTTTTTTGATGAGCACATTGTTTCCTTTCACCGTGAAAGTTAAACCGGTGTTGTGCAACAGTTGCTTCAGGGCATCTTCCAGCCGTTCGTTGGTACAATCAAATTGCACACGGGGAAGGGCTTCCAGGTCTTTCGACTGGTAACCGAAATACTTACCCGTTTGCGCCTGCATTTGCCGGAACACTTCTTTCAAAGTAGTGTTGGCCAGGTGCAGGGTTACTCTTTCTTCTTTTTCCTGTGCATAGGAAAGGGAAAAGTTCAGGCATAGCAATGCCAGCAGCACTGCAACAATCTTTTTTGTCATCTCGTACTTTAATTGGTTGATTTAAATGTGTAGTCAGTAAACTACGTAACCGTCCTGATTCCTGGCATACTTTGCATTGGCCAGTTCACATATGATATCAAGGGCACTGTCAACAGATGTATTCTTCTTAAACCCGGTAGTGATCAGCAGGTTAGCCAATCCCGGGTTATTGATCTTTATATTGATTCCGTAAAAGATCTGAAGATCTTTCAGAATATCTGCCAGTGGTTCATCGTTGAAACTGATGTCTCCTGTTTGCCAGCCGGCGGCATTCATGCCGGTGGTATTGCGTTGCAGCACTTCACCGGTAAGCATGGTGAGGTGCATTTCCTGTCCTTTTATAAGGGTGGATATATCTTTTTTATCTTTTGAGATCTTTACTTTTCCTGTAACCACCGATACGATGGCCTGGCTGCGGCCCGGATAGGCTTTAATATTGAAGGAGGTGCCGAGTACCGTAGTGGTCATTCCGCCGGCGGAATGGATCACGAAAGGCCATGCAGCCGCGTTGGATACTTCGAAGAATGCTTCCCCTTCCAGGAATATTTCCCTGCGTTGCGGATCAAACTGATCAGGATACCTGACTTCTGATCCGCTGTTCAATACAATCCGTGTACTATCGGCCAGCACCAGCACTTTACGTTCCCGGTTGCCGGTACGGATGGAAGTGGTGGCGGCGATCAATGCGGGCGTATGCTTTTTTTGCAGGCTGGCTGCCACCGGCGCCGGTGTGTGGCGGGCGGAATACATCCATGCGCCTGCGCCCAACACCAGCAGGAAAGAGGCGGCGGCTACCCAGCGAACGGTATTTCGCCGCTGATAGAAAGGGATCACTTTTGCAGGTGCAGCCGGACGAACGGCCAGGTCTATTTCCCCGCGGTTATTGACATAGGTAGCCGATGGTGTTTCCAGCCGTACTTCATTGTATAGCTGGTCCAGCAGGGATATCATCAAATCGTTCTCCTTATTGGCATCCAGGAGGTCGAAGAATTGATTCCTTTCTTCCGGCGTGCATTTGCCGGAAATGTATAACCTGAAAAGATGTGTAAAATGTGCCTGATCCAATCTCCGTTCGTATTAAAAATGACAGGTCCTGATACAGGACTATACCTTACTGACGTTTGAAAAACGCCGATGTCCTATTGGCTGGGAAAAAAATTAAAATAATTTAATCTGCCCGGCTATTATTTTACGGAGATAGCTTAAAGCGGCGGTTAGCTGGTTTTTTACGGTAGATGGGGAAATGCTGAGTTCCTCCGCTATTTCATTGCGGGTACGGCCTTCCACCTGGCTCAGCTGGTAAATGATGCGGCGTTGGGGTGGCAGCTGGTTGATGGCTTCGGCCAGGGCAAATTCATATTCTTTGGCCACTATATTATCGTAGGTACGGCTTTCCTCCCACTGGTGGTCGTTGAAGTATTCCGCGCGCAGGCGACGGTCGTTTGCCAGTTGTCGCAGTACATCCACTACTTTATTACGGACCATCCTATACAGGTAATCTTCTATATTAGTGATGGCGCTGAACTGGTCGCGGACCGTCCATAGCTTAATAAATACTTCCTGGATAATGTCGCGGGCGAGTAATTCGGACTGGATGGTTTTCAGGGCAAAGCAATAGAGCGGGTACTCATACAGGCGGAAATAGGCGGTAAACTGCTCCTGTAGCAGCAATTCTTCCCTGTTTATGATCTCTTTCCCCTTCATCCCTGATTTCTAAAGTTGAGTACAAATGTATTGAAAGTTTTGCGGATTTTGTCTGACGCGGATTTTGTCTGACTCAGGATTAAACTGATTACATTGATTACGCTGATTAGATTTTGTGATGATTTTTGAAGGATTCGGGGAGATAGAAGCGGGAGGTTTGTGCGGGGATTTTCTGAGGGGGATTTTGTGCGGGGAGCAGGGAATTGCCGGCGGGGTAAATAGTGTTGTACCCACGCCGGTTTAAAAAAGACCGTTCACAAGTATTGCTCCACGAAATTTTTTGTGTAGTCCTTTATTATTTGCCGCACTTCCCTGAAGGCAGCCATCACCTGTTCGTCCGTGCCGGTGACCTTTGCGGGGTCGGGAAAATTTTCATGCAGCTTTACGGCAGATGATGGAAAAAAAGGGCATCGTTCTTTTGCATGATCGCATACCGTAATTACATAATCGAACTCAATATCCCTGTATTCGTTGATGTTATTGGAAGTATGTGTGGAGATATCAATGCCATCTTCCGCCATGGTGGCTATCGCGCGGGGATTAACGCCATGCGTTTCCACCCCGGCGCTGTAAATTTCCGCTTTGTTGCCGGCAAAATGTTTCAGGTAACCTTCAGCGATCTGGCTACGGCAGCTGTTGCCGGTGCATAATACTAATACTTTTTTCATGTGTTTGTTTTATAGATCAGCAGCAGCCGCCTCCTGGTGTGCAGGATGTACCGGCTTTCAATGTTTTGTTTTCAGGTGTGCCACAGGTAGCGCCTCGTTCTGTTGCCTTGCACTGTGTGGCATCCGGCTGCAGGTTCACTACCAGGTTCTCCCCTTCCAGGCGGAATTGGTTGGGGTACATCTGCCGGGTATCAAATGCGGCATTACCAAATTCTATTTTCACTATAGCCTTCGGGTGCAGGTCCATATTTTTCTCTACCAGGTCTACTATCTTCAAGGCTTTATTCACAGCCATTGCGCGGTTAGTTTGCGATTGTTCCGGCTCCCATAACTGTACAATGATTTCCGTCCAGGTATTCATTTTTCCTCCGCAATCTACCGAGGTAATGGGCGCCTGTTTAATTTCAGTGATGTGGTAGGATGGCGCTACCAGGGCGTCTGCTGCGTATTGAAACTGTAATATTTGTTCCGGGTATTTTTCCAGCTGGCTTCTGAAGGTGTGCCAGGTCATTCTTGTGTTAGTCATGATATGAAGGATTTATTTTTTCAGGAATGTTGTTGCCTGTGTTACTATACCAGCGTTTACGCAGGCGGAAAGCCACATTCACGAGGGCAATCAGCGCCGGCACTTCCACCAGCGGGCCAATAACGCCTACAAAAGCCTGACCCGAGTTAATACCAAATACGCCGATGGCTACTGCGATAGCCAATTCAAAATTGTTGCCGGCGGCGGTAAAGGCAATAGATGCGTTCTGAGAATAATCGGCCCCTGCCATCTTTCCCAAAACAAAACTCACCAGGAACATAATAACAAAGTATACCATCAGCGGAATGGCTATCCGTACCACATCCAAAGGGATTTGCACGATCAGTTCCCCTTTGAGGCTGAACATTACAACAATGGTGAACAGGAGGGCAATGAGGGTAATGGGTGAAATAAAAGGTATAAATTTCTCCCGGAACCATTCCTCTCCTTTCAATGCCACCAGGCTGTATTGGCTGATGATACCTGCAGCAAAAGGAATCCCGAGATAGATACCCACACTCCTGGCAATTTCTGCTACAGATACTTCTACCGTGATACCTTTCAGGCCAAACACCGTTGGCAGCCAGGTAATGAACACGTACGCGTATACGCTGTAAAGTAATACCTGGAAGATGCTGTTGAGTGCTACCAGTCCTGCTGCGTATTCACGATTTCCATCTGCCAGTTCATTCCATACTACCACCATAGCAATACACCTGGCCAGGCCGATAAGGATAAGTCCTGTCATGTATTCCGGGTACCCATGGAGGAACAGTACCGCCAGGCCAAACATCAGCAGGGGGCCAATCACCCAGTTCAGCAACAGGGATAATGACAACACTTTTATATTGCCGAATACTTCATTTATCCTGTTGTATTTCACCTTCGCCAATGGCGGGTACATCATCAGGATCAGACCGGCCGCCAGCGGAACATTAGTTGTTCCCGACGAAAAGGAATTGATAAACGCTGACGAGGACGGGAAGAAATAACCGATACCTATACCGGCCGCCATTGCCAGGAAAATCCAACCAGTAAGATACCTGTCTGTAAAGCCTAACTTTTTACGCTGCGCCGGGTTACAATTTTGCATATGATCAAACTCAATTCATTGTATAATTGCAATATTGCGATTAATATAGATAAAAAATTTTAACAGCAGGATTTGATCTCTTTTGCTTCTGTGAAGAATGCCCCGAATATTTTACCGTACTGGTTCCATACTTTTGGATTAATACAGTAGCAAACGCTGGCTCCTTCAATAGTTCCCTGGATCAAACCGGCGTTTTTCAGTTCCTTCAGGTGCTGGGAGGTAGTAGCCTGTGCAAGGCCAAGTTCATCCACCAGGTCGCCGCAAACGCAGGCATTCTTTTTAACAAGGTATTGCAAAATGGCGATGCGGGCAGGGTGCGCCAATGCCCTCGCCATGTTGGCAATATCGTTTTGTTGTTTCGTGAACAGGTCCGATTTTGTAGCTCCCATAAATACCCGTTAATTTATTACATCGCAATATTACGATTACATAACGAATCTGCAAAAAAAGTTTTCTTCTCCCGGGTATCATGTACGCAGCTAGCAGTACCAACGGCCCGGGAATGCACCGGGAAAGGCACCCCCCCGTTTTTCATCTCCCCAAAATAAAAAAAGCGTGATACAACAGGTTACCACGCTTTAAATCAATATCATTAATGGTTTATACTTTCAGGAACAACTTTTGTTTATACATAAAATACAGGAACACCCATTTTACAAATACCAGGGAAATGGCCATGGCTACGGCGCCGAACGGCTCTCCCACCAATTGCCCCAGCCATTTAAAAAGGGCATTATTGGAATAACCCCAATCAATAAAATGACCGGAAATATAAATGAGGATGGAGTTCATCCCGATCACCCTGAAAAAGAAGGCCCACTTCCTGTACCCGGCTATATCGATCACATAATAAAAGAGCGCCAGCAGCAACAGGCTGATGCCTCCTACGTGCAGCACAAAGGAGCTGGTCCACAGGTTTTTATTAATGGGAAAATCGAGGTTCCATACCTGCGCCAGTACCAGGAAAATTACGCCGGTAAGCGCCATTACGCCTACTTTTTTAACCGGGGCCATGGTACTGTTACGCAATAAATTACCGGTAAGAATGCCCAGCATCGCCGTACTGATGGCAGGGAAAGTAGAGGTAAACCCTTCGGGGTCATGAATACCCAGGTACAATTTACCGGGAAGAATGCAGCGATCGAGGTAGGAAGCAAAATTCCCCTCCATGGTAAGATCACCTGCCGGAAAACCAGGCGCCGAAGCAAATTTCAACAGCAACCAGTAAGTTACCAGGATGGCGGCAAACCAGATCATCTGCGCCCGCTCCTTTGTATACAGGTAAATGATATTGGCAAACATATAAGCCAGCCCGATACGCCCCAGCACACTGCCGAACCGGATCTGCGACACCGGCTGGATCTGCAGCCCGTTATTGTAAATAATACCCAGCAACACCAGTATCAGCCCCCTTTTGATAACGCGCTGTAAAAGCTGGCTCCTGCTCTTCCCCTTCTCTATTTCACGGCCCACCGAATACGGGGTAGACACGCCGGCCATAAACAGGAAAAGCGGGAAAATGAGGTCGTAAAAATGGAACCCGTTCCACGCGGGATGTTCCAGCTGTACGGCTACTCCTTCCCAGAAAGGCGCCCCCGTTGCCTTGGCAATGGCCTGGAAAATGGAGCCGCCGCCCATGATCCAGAACATATCAAATCCCCGCAGGGCGTCGAGGGAATAGAGCCGGCCTTTTTTTTCATTATCGCGGGTTACCGCTGCTGGCGCTGCCGCAGAGTCCACTGGCATTGTTGTTAATGTGCTCATGGTGTATTAAGTGATTTTGGCAGGATACAAACTAATAAAAAAGGAGCTAACTTTTTAAAAAAAATAAAAAAATGGAAGAGCGGAGGTTGTCTGACTCAGGATTAAACTGATTACATTGATTACGCTGATTTTCTTTTTGTTGATTTTTTGATTTTCTTATTTGTTTTTCTTTTTGTATCCCATGGGGAGGAAATATAACCAGAAAAAGCCGATCAGGAATAAAATGAAGGAGGCTATAAATGCGGGGAGGGCAATATCCTTATTGTCGCCAAGGGCGTTGTTAAGGCCGGTGTACAACAGCCAGATCTGAATGCCGATGTTCAGGATGAGGATAACGATCAACGCCGACATCAGCGTGTTCGATTTGTTGGGATGGGCTTTGTTCTGAGCTTCTTTAAAATTGCTCATATATAGTGATTTTAGGAAGATGATTGTTGTGATAATTATTTGTGATAATTATTTGAGATGACTGCTTTGGATAACCGTTTAACTACCGGTTTCATTTCCATGAGCCCTTACATATACATCGTCGCCTTTTAACAGCACTTCCAGGGCCGGTAACGGGCGGGGTGGCGGGCCGGCTACTACTTCGCCGGTCATGGCGTCGAAGAAGCCCTCGTGGCAGGGACATACTACCTGGCCGCTGCCTGGCTTGTAATATACGGCGCAGGATAAATGCGTACATTTCTGCTCATAGGCCCTCCAATGGCCATTTTCCAGGCGGATAAGGATGTACGGAATGGCGCTGCCCGCAATGATAAAAGAGCGGGTACCTCCTACCGGTACGCTGCCTGCTTTGCAAACAAAATGTTCTCCCTTTACTTCTTCCGGCGGAAAGAAATTGGCTTTTACCGCCACATAAGCGCTGCCAACGGCCAGGCCACCGGACACCAGGCATAAAAACCGTGCAAAGTCCCTGCGGCTTACAGAAGTAGCTTCCGTTCTTTCCACCGGGAAATCCTGTTTCCAGTTAGGTTCTTTTGCTGTTTGATCAGACATATCTTTCAGTTTAATGAACTTTCAATTGGGTACTTCCTTTGGGCATCATGATATTTACTTTGGTGGTGACTACCTGCTCACCAAATACGAACGTATTCACAGGCGTACTGTTAGGACGCATCCGGCTTATTTCTTCACGGGTGCCGTAAAACAATGCCTGGCTGGGGCAAACCGTTGCACACATCGGCTTCTTTCCCGCACTGGTGCGGTCGTAGCACATGTTGCACTTCATCATCATATCGTACTTCTCTTCTTTAATGGGCACGCCGAACGGGCAAGCCATCACACAGTTGGAACAGCCAATGCAGCGGGAAGTATTGGCGCTGTGCACCACCCCGAAATCGTCTTTGCTGATGGCATCCGCCGGGCATACCTTGGCGCATACCGGGTCATCGCAGTGCATACATACCTGTACCGTAGTTTGAATGGTAACGGCGCGCTCCACGTAGTTCACATGTATCATGCTTTCCTGCCCGTTGGTTTCACATTCCGCACAGGCCATTTCACAGGCTTTACAACCAATGCATCGTTGCATGTCAACGAAAAACTCCATGTCTGTTTTGTAGGCGGTAACTTCCATTTTGCAAAGGTGGTTTAATGGTCATCAGATACTGTCGAACGCCGTTGTTTCACCAGGCGTGGAAATAATCCCCAGCGGTTCCAGTTTGCAGGCGCATACTTTAAATTCCGGGATCTTTGATACAGGATCGAGCGTACCGATAGTAAGCTGGTTAGCCGATTTCCTGCCCGGCCAGTGATAAGGAATAAACACCGTGTCTTTGCGGATGGTTTCCACAATATTAGCCGGGAACTCGCCTGTACCACGACGGGTACTCACCTTTACCAGTTCCCTTTGGCTGATCCCGTATTTCGCGGCCAGTTCCGGGTGGATTTCCAGCAACGGTTCGGGGATCAATCCTACCAGCTTGCCGATACGCCTGGTTTGCGAGCCGCTGAGGTATTGCGATACCACGCGGCCGGTAGTGAGCACCACCGGGTATGCTTCATCCGTTACTTCCCCCGGATCGCGGTAATGAACGGGATTAAAATGCGCCTTGCCATCGGGTGTGGCGAATTTTTTATCTTCCCATAAACGCGGCGTACCGGGATGATCTTCCGAAGGACAGGGCCAGAAAACACCCATGTTATCTTCTATTTTTTTATAGGTGATGCCGTAATAATCGGCTGTTCCTCCTTTAGAGGCCACGCGCAGTTCATTAAAGATGGCCTCGGAATCCTTATAGGTAAATTTATCCGCCGCCCCGAGGCGTGCCGCCAGGTCGAGGATAATGGAGGTATCTGTGCGCGCATTTCCCGGGGGACTAACGGCGGCGCGTATACGAACCACACGGCCTTCCGCCGTGGTAACGGTCCCCTCTTCTTCTTCATGAAGGGAGCCTGCCAGTACAATATCTGCGTGACGGGCTGTTTCATTCAGGAAGAAATCGATAGCCACATAAAACTCCAGTTTTTCCAGCGCTTCCCTTACATAGTTGTTATTAGGCAATGATACCAGCGGGTTAAAACAGATAGACAACAACCCTTTTACTTCCCCGCGGTGGATGGCTTCAATCAGTTCATAAGCGGTAAGTCCTTTCCCCGGCAGTTCGGATTCAGGAATGCCCCATACGCCAGCAATGTATTTCCGGTGTTCGGGATTAGTAATATCGCGGTTGCCGGGCAGCTGATCGCATTTGTGCCCGTGTTCCCTGCCGCCCTGCCCGTTGCCCTGCCCGGTAATGGTGCCGTAGCCGCAGTACGGGCGGCCAATACGGCCGGTGGCCAGTACCAGGTTAATACAACCCAGTACATTTTCCACTCCTTTGGAATGATGTTCTATGCCGCGTGCGTGCAACAGGAAACTGGTGCTGGCCTTCCCCCAAAGGGCAGCGGCCTGTTCTATTTTTTCTTTCTCTATACCCGTTACCTGCTCCGCCCATTCCAGGGTATAATCTTTTACGGCGGCAATGGTTTCCTCAAAACCGGTAGTGTGGTTATTAATAAAATCATGATCCAGCATATCATGGTCTACCAGGTATTTGAGCATGGCGCCATACAGCGCGGAGTCCGTACCTGGTTTTATGGGGAGATGGATATCGGCGGTACGCGCCAGGGGGATCACCCGGGGATCCACTACTATCAGTTTGGCGCCGTTGTCCCTTGCGCGCCAGATCCAGTAAGTGAGTGTAGGAAAGGTTTCACTTACATTGGCGCCGGCTACAATGATCACTTCCGCATGTGCAAGGTCGGTGTAGTTATTGGAGGTACGGTCTAACCCGAATGCTTTTTTATTACCGGCGCCGGCGCTTACCATACACAGGCGTCCGTTATAATCGAGGTTACTTGTTTTAACGGCAACGCGGGCAAACTTGCCCATCAGGTAACTTTTTTCATTGGTAAGGGAAACGCCCGATAAGATAGAGAAAGCATCTTTGCCGTAGGTTTGCTGGATCCTTTGGATCTCTGCTGTTACCCTGTCCAGCGCTGCATCCCAGGATACCGGCTTAAACCCTTTGCCTTCTACCCTTTCCAGCGGTTCCAGCAGGCGGTCGGGGTGATTGTCCTGCAGGTAGCGCTGCACGCCTTTGGGGCAAAGCCTGCCTTCGTTAAAAGGAAATTCCATCCACGGCTCAAATCCTACCACCTTGTTATTTTTCACGAGCAACTGTATACCGCATTGCATTCCACAAAAGCAACAATGCGTTTTCACGGTAGCATCTGGTTCGTCCCTTCCGGGGTAACCTTCCGTGGGTGTGAAGTTCAGGTGCGGTCCAAAATCCTCGATGATCTTTTCTGGTGATACGGGTAATTTTGCCATACAGATAGTAATTGTGTCCGGATGTTACGAAGTGGTTATCCAAAAAATGACCCGCCTTCCTGCCTGGCTTTGAGGTGTGCTTTTGCCAGCAGGGAGCGTTTGCCTTCGGGGCTGTAATCCAGGTGGGAGCTGCCGTCTTCCAGTGTGAAGTCGAAGCCTACCTGTTTGGTCACTATTTTAAGATCGTTTACATGCAGTTGAGTGGTAAATTCCTTACCGGTGTGGGGGCATACGGCCATTCCTCTTTTCTTGCCTTCCCGTTTATAGATGTGTGCGCCTATCTGAGCCGGGCGCTGGATAATATGAAAAAATTTCCCGAAGGGGATCCATACCAGGAACAATATAACAGAGATGGCATGAGTAACCGACATAAAATCGTATGCCATTCCTTTCATGAAGGCGTAGCTGAAATTAAGTCCAAGCCCTGTTACCGAAATAATGATCAGCAGTATAAGTGGCAGCAGGTCGCCTTCAAAAGTTTGCGACGCAATGAGTCCCGCATTGGTTAATCTTCTTACAAAAAAAATAACCGCTCCGGCAATTACCGCCCAGGAACACCAGGTAAGCGCGTGGAAAATGAGAAAAGCCAATACGGATCCCAGTTTAAAAGACATTACTTTAAACCCGAAAAAATTGGCGTTGTACAGCTTAACCGTATTGGGGTCCAGTGCCGTGCCGGGGTCCAGTGTAAAATTGATCCAGCCCAGCGTTAGCGGGATGGTAATAGCAAAAGCCGCCAGGCAGCCGGAAGCCAGCATAAAATGGGCAAACCATCTTTTCTTTCCTCTCGGGTAAATAAAACGCTGGAACAGGAGGTTCTTCACTGAATCTTCCAGCAATAACCAGGTATGAACAAAAAAACTGCCTTTGAATATAAACTGCCAGGTGCGTGTAAAATACATCCAGGTGGGTGGTCGCTGCAGCCATACACAATAACGGTAGATGCCGCCAAACAAGGCAAACAGGGTTCCGAATAAATAAGCAATCAGGGCCGGGTCAAAATTCTGCAGTTTCCTGGACCCGTAAAAAGAGATCACCACGCAGCCGAGGGTAACTACTGTAGCAATCAGTAAGGCTTTTTTATTGAGAGAAGCATGCATTGACACCTATTTATGGTTATCTGAACACAATAGCGATGTTATTTTTTTTCTTTTCGTGATGAAAAGAAATCAATGAACAATCCAATAAAAACAATCACCCATGTACCTAAAGCTAAAATAACAAATAAAGCCGAAACGGGTTTAAGAAATGTGAAACCGGTAACGCCGGCATACGTGAACGTACATACGCCGTACATGCCCAGCGGGAATACCATGGACCAGTACTGCGGATCATACTTCAGCGGTACCCTGGCAATAAAATGGCGGTAGGCAAACATCAGGAATAACAATGGCAGCCACCAGCTGGCAAAAGCCCAGAAAAACATCGTGAACGCCTGTACGAAATCAGACCAGGGGCTCAGCGCTTCATGTTTATGCGCATACATCACCAGCCGGGATCCGGCCAAGGTAATAATGGCCACTGCCCCCATATTGATCCAGTAAGGTGGTGTGAGCGTTTCCGCCTTCATGCTGAAAAACAGCCAACGGTAAAGGATCAACCCTATCAATACAAAATAGAACATCCCGCCTATCATGTAAGTACACAGCGAAATAAAAGCGATCAGCCAGTGATACGCGCTGCTGTTGGCAATGATGGCGCCCAGTACGGCTACGGATTCCGTAGCCACCACAATGAGCAGCCAGGCGCCGTTGATACTTTGTTCCAACGTGGGCTTGGGCTCCTTTAAAATATTCACCAGGAAGAAAGTATATAACAACAATGCCCAAAGGACAAAACCCGTGATCCATATCACCAGCGCAATGTCCATCCGGCCGGTGATGATAGCCACCTGGCTGCCCAGTACATTGTTGCCCGCCACCAGTGTAAGAAAAGTAACGCCCCGGGCGGAATGATGCAGGTCGTTCCATACAATTACCGGGTACCTGATGATCCGCAGGATCAGGATGATCCATAACAGCGCATAGAACACCATGTTGAGCCAGAGAAACATGCCGGCCGGCCAGGCATATCCCCAAAGGAATAAACCGATAGATACAATTCCGGTAGCCATTACAAGGGCAAAATAACCAGGGAAGAAAGTTTCCAGCGATGTGGCGTTAACGGGCTGACCAGGATGTGCGAGGGTAGCTTGAGGCATGATCAGGGTTTTGGTGAATAAGTAGTTCCCGTAAAAATAAGGTAAAAACATTTACATTTGCCGGTAAACGTCATAGTGCCCCTTTTTAAAACACAAACCTATAAACCATCCCCATTTCAACGATGAAACATTTTTTCCGTATTCCCCTTTTGATGATCGTTTGCATCAGCATCGCCGGTAATATTTATGCGCAAAAATGCGCTGGTCATCCCCTGTTCAGCAATATGCCCAATTTTGAGGTATCAGACTGTGTTGACAGGGAGTTCGATAAACTGGTGTTTACACTAAACGATAAATCCCCTGCCGGCTCCGCCGACGTGGAAAAATCCGGCGCGTTCCTGGAAGTAACCTTTGAATGGAAGGGTGCATTTGAGAACCGGCCTGCCAATGTGCAGCTCTATCAGAACTATAAGAACGCTATTCTGAAAGCCGGCGGCGAAGTGCTGGACGCATATAACAAGAACAGCGCCCTTTACGGCAAAATCAAAAAGAACGGCGACACCTACTGGATACAGGTATATACAGACGGCAGCGGCTTTTATACCATACGCAGCGTAAAAGAAGGCGCTATGCGCCAGGACGTGGAAGTACTCACCGCTGCGCAGATTAAAAAAGGAATGGCGGAAGATGGAAAAATGGTTTTCTACGGTATTTATTTTGACACAGACAAGGCTAATATAAAACCCGAGTCTGCCTCCAGCCTGAAGGAGATCGCCGGATTTTTAAAAGCCAATACTGCCCAGAAAGTATTCATTGTGGGGCATACTGATAATACCGGGGATTTTCAGCATAATCTCATGCTGTCTAAACAACGTGCAACAGCTATTGTAAATGAGCTGACCAGCAGGTATGGCGTAAGCGCCGGTCAGCTTACCGCCGATGGTGTGGGCCCTTTGTCGCCTATTGGCAATAATGCCACTGACGCAGGCAAAGCCAGTAACAGAAGGGTGGAAATGGTGCGGAAATAAAGGATATCAGGAATAATAAGCCAGCATATAACTATTCCAGGGAACCGGGTAGCGGATTTCCCTGTGCCTGGCCCAATGTTCAAATACAGGCGCCAGTATATTTTCCTTTAAGTGCTTATTGATCCTTTCTGATTCCGAAATATTCCTGGCTTTCTCCAGGAACTCCGCTCCCTTACTGCGTTCGCCGTTATTGAAGTGGTATACTGCAAATGCCAGCAATATATGATACCTGGAATTAAATATCATGTACTCCGGGATGATGCCCAAGTCCCCTTCCCCGTTTTCAAGCACGTATAAAAGCTGACCGGGATCCCTTGTGAAGAATTTACCGGGAAATTCTTCCTGTAAAAAATCAAAATAGGTATTGCCAAGAAATTCCAGTGCAGCAGTAAGCTGATCAATGCTTTTGGCCAGTTCTTTCTCCGTTTTTTTTATATCGTATTTC
>JBCNPS010000121.1:0-15011 GCA_039593235.1 Chitinophaga sp.
TTCTGATTTAACCCTCCAGCCGTTAAATAAATCTTGGCTAACATCCCTTGTGCCGACCAGGTAGTTACTCTTCCTGCAACGTCTGAAGCAGGGAGATGACCGGCTGCAAATGTGAGGTCATTGATCGCAAATTTATATACGTCTTCCGTTTTTATTCGGTTAACCAGGGGAGAGATGATCAACTTGCTGTTATCTTCAATAACAGGAACAGCGCCCCATAGCACCGCGAGGTTATAATAGGCATATCCGCGTATAAACCGGGCTTCAGCAATCGCAGCATTTTTGTCCTTGCCCGGAATTGTATCAGGCGCTTTTTGCTGGATGGCACTAATGGTAACATTACAATGCGCAATGATTTTGTACATGGATTTCCAGTTGGCAATCATAATCCCGTTCATGCCGGTAACGGTAAAAGTATTCAACTGCACTGCATCTCCCCAATAACCTACTGCCATATTTCCACTCAACACATCTCCAACAGGTAAATAACAGTTATAGTTCCAGTCGGCCCAGGGAGTGCCGGCATACAATGCTGCGGTTGCCAGTCTCAAATCACCGGTACTTTGATAAAAATTATCGGCACTTATCTGCGACAGCGGCGGACGATCCAAAAAACTTTTGGAGCATCCTGTCATTGCCATTATTATAAACAGGAACGCAATTATTTTATTCAATATTGATCTCATAACTATTGATATTAACAGATGAATATTTTATTTATTCAATTTAATGCTGGCGCCAATGGTAAACACCCTGGGCTGAGGATAATAACCACCGTCTACACCGGCAGTCAGCGGATCCCATGATCCGATTTCAGGATCCATTCCCTTATAGTTGGTAATGATGAAAGCATTTGAAACATTGACGTAAACCCGCAGGTACTTGATACTGGCCTTCGAGATCAGGCTTTCGGGAAGCGTATACCCCAAAGAGATATTCTTACATCTTAAAAAAGATCCATTTTCCACGAACTTATCAGAGTTCCTGTTATTATCATTGGTATTATCATTTCTTATTCCCACAATCCTGGTGTCGGGGTTCGTTACCTTTATATTATTGATATCAGTGGCGCTTCCGTCCGGATCAATTAAAGTAAGTTTTGCATAATCCATTAATGACCTGAGATATCCATAACTTGTTCCCGGATATTCACCATTTATACGAAGCTGGTTATATACTTTATTGCCGACATTGGCAGCGAAAAATATATTCAGGTCAAAATTTCTATACGAGAAAGTATTGTTGAAACCAAGCTGGTATTTAGGTATGGGAGAACCTAAAAACGTTTGATCATGTTCATCGATCACGCCATCGCCATTAAAATCCTTGAATTTCAGATCACCGTACCAGATGCTTCCACCGGCTGCTCCAACAGGTAACGGCACTCCATTTTTTGTTGGTAAAGCGTGGGTTTTGAAATCATTTGGCGTTGCAAATACACCTCCATCAATCACATACCCGTAAAACTCGCCAATAGACCTGCCTACAACGGTTTTGCTATATTGCCTGTCCAGCGAAGCGCCATCAGTATTAAGTTTCAATACTTCGTTCATATTGCGTGAAACTGTTACATCAGTTTTCCAGGAGAAATTTTTTCTTTTAATGTTGGTAGAACTGATCCTGAAGTCAAAGCCCTTGTTATTAACTGTACCCACGTTTACGTATGGGGCATCCAATGAACCTGGTGAATAGCCAATAGATGTACCGGAATATAAGGGCAAAGGAATTTGCAGCACCAATCCATCTGTTTTACGATTGTAAAAATCCACCGAGAAATTTATTCTCCAGTTAAAGAGCGTTCCGTCCAGTCCTATATTTGCATACTTTGTTTTTTCCCATTGTACATATGGATTACCCACATTCTGGGTGAGCTGTGCAATACCGGTTAACCCGGTAGCTACAGTGGCCAGCGTTGATGTATAGGCGTAATCCCGGATATTCTGGTTATTCGTTAAACCATAACCCAGTCGCAGCTTTAATTCATTGATATTTTTTACGGTTTTCAGAAATTCTTCATTATTCATTTTCCAGGCAAAGGCGCCTGAGTAGGTATTCACCCATCGATTTTCAGGAGCAAACTTTGAAGAACCGTCTGCCCGCAAATTGGCGGTAAACAGGTATTTATCATTGAGACCGAAGTTTATGCGGCCAAAGTAAGATTCCTGGGCGTTTTGTCCTTTACTGCCGGAATTGGTGGCGGTGGTAGGATCCCCGCTGCTGATTACCTGTACATTATTGGAAGGGAAATTAGTTCTGCCTGCGGAAGAATTTTCATTGGTGCCCAATTGTGCTTCATGGCCCAGCAACACATTTACATTGTACTTATTTTTAAACACATGCGCATAGGTCAGAAAATTCCTTATAGTGCTGTATAAGTTTTGAGAAAAATTATAAGATGCGCTGTTAGTATTGTTTTTTACAAGCCCAAATGTATAAGAGGGATTAAACCGGTCTTCTGTGGCCATCGAAAAGCTTCCTGTTACTTCATTCCGGAGGGTCAGGTCTTTGGTAAACGCGATTTCTGCATATAAGTTCCCAAAGAGCTGGTTTCTCTTCACTTCATCTTTATTAATAAGCGCGATGGCGTAGGGATTTACAGTGCTATTCACCCATCCGTTCGGATTATAGGCGCCGCCCCAGCTACCATCCTCATTTTTTACGGCTATATCCGGTGTCTGACTTAATGCCGTATTGATTACATTCGAACTGGTAGAATTTACACTTTCTTTAATATTAACCAATTGCAGGCTGGTACCGATCTTTAACCAATTGGTGGTTTTATTGTCAAGATTCAATCTTACTGACATCCTGCGAAAATCAGATCCAAGCGCAATACCTTCCTGGTTGAAATAGGAACCGGATAGCAGGTATTGTGTTCTAACATCTCCCCCGCTAACGGTGAGTGTGTGGCTGGACATCGGGGCATTTCTAAAAAGTTCTTTCTGCCAGTCGGTACCTTCTCCCAGGTACTTGGGGTTCACAAATTCCGGACGGGTATCAAAGCCCCAACCTAACCCGGTGTTCCTGTCATTTATAAAACTGGCATATTCTCTTAAATTCATCAGGGGCAACCTTTTAGGTATTTGCTGGTAGCCTGTGTACATGTCGTAGGTAACACTGGGCGGAGCAATCTGTCCCCGTTTGGTGGTTATCACTATTACCCCGTTGGTAGCCTGGGAACCATAAATGGCCGTTGCAGAAGCATCTTTCAATACGTCAACGGATTCAATTTCCGACGGGTTGATGCCTGCCAATGGATTCACACCGGCGCCCAATGCGGCGGTACCGCCAATAATAATACCATCAATAACGTACATGGGAGAACCGCCTCCAAAAGAAGACAGGCCGCGGATCTGAACAGACACCGCTCCACCAGGCTGTCCTGATATTTGTTGAGCTACCAGTCCCGGAACTTTACCCTGCAGGGCCTGGTCAAAGGTTACCGGTTGTGTTTTACGGAGCTCATCACCGGAAACAGAAGATATAGCGCCGGTTACATCCGGGCGTCTTACTTTACCATAGCCAATTACCACCACATCTCCCAGTTGCGAAATATTTTCAGTCAGTGCTATTTCAATAGCGGTTTTGTTTACAACTACTTCTCTTCGCTGATACCCTATTATTGAAACCACCAATGTATTTCCGGTAGCAGCATCGATGGTAAATTTTCCTGCTTCATCTGTAATAGCAAAGCGATTGGTGTTTTTTAAGGCAACAGTTGCCCCCGGGATAGCAGAGGAGCTACTTTTATTAACAACCCTACCGGTTATTTTTATTGTTTGTGCAGAGAGGTGTGTGCTGGAAAGGAATCCCAAAAGGATACCCAATAGCGGTAGTATTCGCAAGCGAATCATTTTGGTTGACTTCATTTTATTTTTTTTACATAAGTGGACGATTATCCCCGGCAGACGGAGATGATATTTCATTAGGTCAGAACATTCATAACGGGACCAGGCTATTAGAATGGCCATTCTTTCAGGAAAGAAATCATAACGGTAAAAGGAGGGCCAGGTTCTGTCCGATAAACAGAATGGCTTGCCAGCAACTCCCTAAAGCGGGTACAGGCTGACAGGTGAAGTGGTTGTAATTGTAGTTTCATATACGTGGATTAAATGTTGTAAAGCTATAGTTATAACAGCTCAATCATGGGGTCCGGTTGATTCAACCAGGGGCGTCAAATGTTACAAATAAGGAAAGCCGGTAGCGTCAGATTTGCATTCATCCAACATCCACAATTTCTCCCAAACCGGCTTTCCTGATTATATTATTATTAGAATGGATGATTTATATTATTGAGGACATCCTACCATCCTGCATTTTGTTTCAACACGTTGTTAGACAAAGTAATCTGGGAGTATGGCACCTGTACGAGGCCTTTTGTTTCCACCACCTTCGAGGCCAGGATGGTTTTGGTAGTATTTACACCACCATTTTGAACCGTAGTTGACTCGGCAATGGCTGATGCGGCAACATTTATTCCCTGGCGAAGCAGATCCCAGTAACGGATCCCTTCTGCAGCGAACTCCAGTCTTCTTTCATTCATAATATTTTCCTTACTTACCGGAGCCTGTACAAAAGCAGCACCAAATGCTCTTTTACGAACGTCATCAAAGTAAGTCTGGGCGCCGGCGGCGCCTAATTCAGCTGCCATTAACAATACATCGGCATAGCGGATAGACACATAATCCTGGAACTGGCTGATCATGAAACTTGCCCCACCCATTTTTTCCGCCAGGCTTCTTCCTGCCTCATCTGCCATGGGCGTGTATTTTTTAATGGTGTAACCTGTGTACTCCCGCTGATCTTTTATATTCTGAAAATCGAGCTTTTCATCTTTTATAGAGATGATAGAAGCGCTTCTGCGGCTATCGTTCGGAGCATAGGCATCCCAGAGCTCTGGATTTATTGTTGCCGCTCCCCAGCCCATTCCGTAGGGATAAATACTCTGAACACGGATCCCATACATTACCATCCAGGTATTACCGTCCACATTCCCATTCCAGTCGCTGGTATAGGTATACTTGATAGCAAATACGGTTTCTTTATTATCCTCCCCTACATAATTATTCAGCGAAGCAGCGGGCCATAAGTTGGCAAATTTGTCGACCAAACCAAATCCACCATTATTAATAACATCCTCCAGGTAAGCCAGTGCCTGTGCTTTTGACACCGCTCCTACCAGGTCGGCCTTGTTATAATAGCCGGTGTAGTACAGGAATACGCGGCCAATCAGTGCCTCAGCGGCCCATTTGGTTACCCGTCCGCGGGTGGAAGGATCCTGGCTGCCGTAACTGGTGGTGGCCAGGTTAGCAGCCGCAAATTTCAGGTCGTCGGTAATCAGTTTATAAACGTCGTCTGCACTGGCCTGTGGCACGTTATCAGTGGTAGGCACGGTAATCAACGGAACATTACCCCATAACCTTACCATATCAAAGTAACAATAGGCACGTATAAATCTTGTTTCCGCCTCATAGGTATTACGCAAACTGGTGTTCCCCTGCCAGTCTATCCCGTCGAGGTGCGACAACAACATGTTGGCCCTGTAAATAGCCTTATAATAAAGACTCCATGAATCACCAAACATATCCTGGTCTGCCGGAGAACGGAGCTTGTCAAATTCATCCATCATCTGGAAGCCAAATCCATCGGCGTTACCGGTGGCCCCGAACGCTTCGTCGGACATAATGGTAGAAGCAACAGGGAAGGCTATCCCCCCGGACCACACACGCTGTAATCCATCATAAACGCCCACCTGGGCTTTCCAGGCATCTGCCGTTGTTTTGTAAAAGTTCTGCTCTGTGGCATTGGTCACGTCTTCTGTATCCAGGAAGCTCTTTTTACAAGCCATTAATGATAATAACGCGGTAGCCAGTATATAAGATTTTAAGTTTTTCATCGCCAATTCATTTTAAATTAAAAACGGATGTTTGCGCCTATCATAAAAGTTCTGGGCCGGGGATAATATCCTACATCCACCCCGGATGAAAAACCTTCATTATATCCTACTTCAGGGTCCATACCTTTATATTTGGTAATAATGAAAGCATTTTGTACAGACGCATATAGTTTCACTTTACCCAGGTAACTTTTTTTCACCAGGTTAGCAAAATCATAACCTAACGTAATATTATTGATCCGGAGAAATTTACCGTCGTAAATGTACAGGTCCGAGATCTGGGCCCAGTTAACACCATCTTCCGTCACCCTGGGTATTTTGTTGGAGGTTCCGGGGCCATGCCAGCGGTCAAGGATTTCAGTGCTGTAATTAGCAAAGCCTCCCGGGCTTCTCCAGGACTGTATCAGCTGGTTACCTGATACTCCTGACGCCTGAACCAATAAATCAAAACCTTTATAACCAAGCGTTATATTAAAACCGAATGTAAAATCAGGATTGGGATCACCAATCTTTGTTTTGTCGTTGGCGTCAATAACGCCGTCACCGTTCAAATCAACATAGCGAATATCGCCAGGTTGGGCTGTAGGCTGAATAGGCGCACCTGTTTTACCTTTATAGGCCAATACTTCATCCGCGGTCTGGAAAATGCCTGCTGTTTTATATCCCCAGAAGTAACCAACCGGTTCCCCATTGGCTGCACGGTAAAATTCGCCGGCGTTATTATACAACACGTTGGTATTGCCATGAAGTATATGATCATTGGTTGGTATATTTCCTATCCTGTTCCTGTTATATGCTCCGTTTACACCAATGGAATAACTGAAATCCCTACCAATGCGGTTGCTGTAGTTAAGCGCAAGCTCAACACCCGTATTATCCACATCACCACCATTGATAAGCGGTGCATCAGCTCCGGCGGTTGCCAGGATGGGGACCCTGATTAACCAGTCTTTTGTCTTTTTGCTGTAATATTCAAACGTTACATTGAGTCGCTGAAACAAAGTCGCATCAAACCCGATATTTGTTTGCTCTGAAGTTTCCCATTTAACATTCGGGTTAGCGATGCGGCTGGGATAAGCCCCCTGTGTGTTTACCCCTTCAACAGGTCCGAATATATAACCTGCATTGGCAAAACTGATAGGAGATAAAAACTGGTAAGCGTCTACATTCTGATTTCCAACCTGTCCCCAGCTACCGCGTATTTTAAGGAAATTAAGCCAGTGAACATTCTGCATAAAATTCTCCCTGGTAACAACCCATCCAGCAGATACGGAAGGGAAGTATCCCCAACGGCTATCCGGTGCAAATTTCGATGATCCATCCGCCCTGAATGTAACATTCAATAAATACTTTTCCTGGAACTCATACTGGAACCGTCCGAAGAAAGACAACAGCGCATTTTCAGTTGGGCCGCCACCAAGGCTCATATACGGAGCCCCCCTGGTTACATTCTGGGCTACGGATAAATAAGCGTGGCGCATATCGGCTACCCGCAGATCCCAGTTATTACCATTCATGGCTACAGTCTGGGTTTTCAGCGAAGAGCTACCCGCCATTACACTGAAATGATGATCATTGTGGACATTAAAATCGTAGCTGACTAAATTATCGAACTGGATGGTTCTTCCACTTCCCATCGACTGGCTCACCTTCGCGGTATCATTAAAGGAATAAATAGAAAGGTGATATACCGGCGTATAACCATGACTCTGATTAGAGTTATAGTTTAACCCGAGGCTGGACCGGAATTTTAATCCTTTAACCGGCTCCACCTGTAAATATACATCTCCAAAGAGGCCCTGGCTGCTGTTCCGGTTCCTCGTGTTATAGTCCATTACAGCATAGGGATTGGCTTCGCCGTTATTCCATGCCTGATCGGGCTTTCCCGGATACCAGCCTTTCCTGTCACTGCTGAAATAATTACCGGCATCGTCATACATAGGCAGAAAAGGACTTGCTCCAAAAGCACCGCGTAAAGTGTTATTGTATAGCCCGTCTACCAAAATTCCATGATTGTTTTGATAATTGAATGTGAGATGCTCTCCGATCTTAACAATATTCTGATATAAATTATGCTCAGAGTTTATTCTGAAGTTATAGCGGTCAAAATAAGAAATACCGGAGCCGCCTACAATTCCTCCCTGGCTGGTGTATCCCAGGGATAAAGAATAAGCTGAATTGGCGCCTCCTCCCTGTACGCCTAATACGTAGTTCTGAGTAGGCACATTGCTTTTAAACATCTGATCCATCCAGTTAGTATTAACGGGCAGATTGTTAACTACGTCGTCGCTGAAGTACGGCGCCTTTCCCGAATTAACAGCTGCTTCATTGATGATAGTGGCATACTCTTTTGCATCCAGTAATTTTGCTTTACGCGCCACATTCTGTAAACCATAGAAAGCATCCAGTGTAACCTGGGGCTTTTGATTGGCTTTCCCGGTCCTCGTGGTAACCAGGATAACACCATTGGCAGCCTGGGAACCATAAATAGCTGCGGAGGCAGCATCTTTCAGGATGTCGATAGATTCAATATCGGCGGGATTCAGGTAAGAAATATCACCTGTTTGAACGCCGTCAACAATATATAATGGTGAAAAATTACCCACGGTACCCTTACCACGAATGATAACATTCATGCCTGATCCCGGCTGGCCGGAATAAGTGGTAATTTGTACGCCGGGAGCTTGTCCCTGTAATGCCTGCAGCGCATTGGTTGTATTCTGTTTCTGAATATCGGCGCCCTTTACCTGCACATTGGCGCCCGTTACGAGCTTTTTCTTCTGTACACCGTATCCAATCACTACCACGTTTTCCAATTGGGTTTCGGCATCCTGCAATTCAATTTTCAATTCGGATGATGTAACTTTTACCTCCTTTTGGATAAAACCAACCGAAGAAATTACAAGTACATCACCAGTGGATGCCGCAATGGTAAACTTACCGGCTTCATTAGCAACAGTGGAAACATGAGTACTCTTTACGGTAACGGATGCCCCTGAAACCGGTGAAGCAGTGGCCTGGCTGGTTATTGTTCCATTTACTTTCGCAGTTTGAGCAAAAGTGTTTTTACTATGGGCAAACAGTAAAATAATACCCCATAGCAATAATATTCGCAAGCGAATAATTCTGGCTGAGTTCATACGTGTGAATTTAAATTGGCTACTTTTTTATAGTTATAGATTTCCCTTCATAAACTACTTCTTTATCGCATGTTGTATCAAAATCCAGTCGTGTGGCTTTATTTGGCGTTATCATATTAATGCGGAATGTTCTTTTGGATAGCATATTATTATAGGAACCTTTCCGGTCGCCTATAGTAACTGTTGCAGTTCCTTCATTATACTTTACCGGGATAATAGAAAAAGCGCCCTTTTCATAATTATAATTGGTTCCTTCATCTTCATAAAGATTAAAAGATGCGTCGGCGCCGGTATAAATATTCAGGGTGATGGTATCCGTTTGTTTTTCTGTAGTGTACTGTAACTCGGGACCGAAAGGCAGAATAGATCCGGCTTTCACAAATAAGGGCATGCGCTCATAAGGGGCAGCCGCTGTAATCTTTTGCCCGCCTGCGTACCATTTTCCCGAGTAAAGATCATACCACCCTGCACACTCCGGCAAATACAGCGTACGCTCGGTTTGCCGGTATTCATAAACCGGGTTTACCAGGATAGCAGGACCAAACATATACTGATCCGGGATGTTTAATACCGCGGTATCTTTTGGGAAGTCCATCGCGAGACCGCGCATCATGGTATAGTCGTCGTGATATGCCCACCCTGCCAGTGAATAGATATAGGGAAGTAGCCGGTAACGTAGCTTATCATAATAGAGGAAGCTTTTGTAAGCTGGATGGTCTTCCGGCGCGGTGTTAAATACCTCGCGATAGGGGAACTGCCCATGTGAGCGGAACAAAGGAACAAATGCGCCAAACTGCGACCAGCGGGTCATCAACTCCCTCCATTCTTCCAGGCTTTCGCTATCCGGTTTTTCAAACTTCGCCGGCACCACAAAACCACCTATATCCATGGTCCAATAGGGAAGGCCGGACATTGAGAAATTAATACCTGCAGCTATTTGCGCCTTCATATCCACCCAGGTGGAACCAATATCCCCGCTCCATATGGCTGCGGCATAACGTTGTGAGCCTGCAAAGCCGGAACGTGTTAACAGGAAAACCCTTTTACCAGGATCTGTAGAGCGCTGCCCTTCATAAATCCCTTTGGCATTTTGCAGTGGATAAGCATTCAGGAACTCAGCTGCGCTGCCTAAAGCAGTGGGTGTCATCTGTAGCTTTCTTCTTTCGGGATTTACATTAGAAAGGATGTCGGGCTCACTGGCATCCATCCACCATGCGTCAATTCCTTTGCTATAAATTTTCTTATTGATCAGCTCCCAGAATCCTTTCCTGGCAGATTTATTGAAGGCATCATAAAAAGTGGAAACATATCCTTTGCCTATCCAATCTCTTTGTTGATCCGCTATGTTTCTTTTGTAAAGCCATCCATTTTTATCAAATTCTTTATAGCTGGATATCCCATCATAAAATTTTGGCCATACCGATATCATGATCTGGGTATTGTATTTTTTATGCAACACATCAATCATGCTATCGGGAGATGGGAAACGTTTTTCATCAAATTCCTGGCTGCCCCATTCAGCTTCCCTCCAATAGCTCCAGTCGAGCACGATGTTATCAATAGGGATTTTCTTTTTCCGAAATTCATCTACAGTAGCCACTATTTCTTCCTGCGTTTTGTATCTCTCCCTGCTTTGCCAGAAGCCCAATGCCCATTTTGGCACAATAGGCGCTTTACCGGTAAGCGTTCTGTAACCGGAGATGACCTCATCCATATTATTTCCATACACAAAATAATAATCAACCTGTTTACCGGCTTCGGAGCAGAAACCAAAACTGTTTTGTTGTTCTTCGCTCAATGGCTCCTGCCATTTTAAAGAGAGATAGGATTCGCCTCCTTCCGGTATCCATACAATTTTCACAGGTACCTTTGCCCCCTTTGCAAAATCCCATGGAATTAATGCAGACGCCGGGTTCCATGCCTTCCTCCAGCGATCGAGCACCAATTTCCCGTTCAGCCATACTTTCAGGGAACCGCCATAAACAAACCTGAATTGATGAACACCCTCCAGGTTACTGGAAAGTGTGCCTTCCCAGGTAACCATGCCCGTGGCAGGTGTAAATTCCTGTGGCAGCCGGATCTTTGACTCTCCCAGGAACTCCATATTAATATTGGCCTCAGCCCGTTCAATACTTACCTCCTTCGGCTTATGCAAATCGTTGGCATAGGTGGCGGTAAGCCATCCTGGTTCACCATTTTTTGAAAATATCTGCAAGGAAGAAAGCGGATGAAGCGGCCTGATATCGCCGGCCCTGGTCAGGGAATAGTTATCCCACAGGATACCATAATTTTTATTGGAGATCAGGAACGGAACGGCTACCTCGGTATTATTCTGGAAGAAGGTGACCTGCTGCCCCCGGTAATTCATAATACCGTCCTGGTGCTGACCAAGTCCATACCATGCCTCTCCGGCTGTGGCCTGAAATGTTTGTGTAAGCGTATAATATCGCTTGCCATCAAATACGGCCGACTGAAAATTTCTTCCCAATGGCTGTTTCTCAGCTAATATTTTTTTGCCCGCCAGGTCCGTGAAAGTAACAGCCCCGGTTTTACGGTTGACAGTGGCGACTAACTTTTTGGTCCTGAGTACCAGGTTATCCTTAGAGGGAACAATATCCCAGGTAAGCCCCGGTTTCTTCTCATAAACAGTGACCAGGCTGTTTCCGGGTGTTATTTCTTTACCCGGCGCAGCAATCACCCTTATAATATTATCTGCTATCACCTCAAGTTTAACGGCATGCGAAGAACCTGTATTAACAGAATCCGTAAAAATCATTACTCCATTGGGGAAAGTAATATAGGAAGGCGGTACAGCTATTAACTTATTTATTAATACAAAAGTCAGCAGACCCAGTAGCAACATTCGCAATTTCATACACGTGGATTAGTTGCTGTAAAGCTACTGCTGCACTGCAAAAGGACGGGGGCTCGAATGATTCAACTAGAGGGCTCAAATGTTACAAACGGACGCATATTACTGCCAGTATCCAGACAAGAAGATGATTAAGAAGTTTTCTTCTTAAGATTTGCCGCGTACTCTGAAGGCGTTATCCCGAAGTCCTCCTTTAAAAGTTTACGAAATACTTTGGGATTATTAAACCCTACCTGGTATGCTACTTCTGCTATAGACATTCCACTTTTATCTAATAATTGAGCAGCTCTTTTCAAACGGATGGACCGGATAAAATCCAATGGCGATTTGCCGGTGAGGGAATTGATCTTTCTATACAGGGTTACCCGGCTCATGAACATCTCCCGGCTAAATTCATCTACCGAAAAATCAGGGTTATCCATTTGATTTTCAATTATTTCCATTGCCTGCTTCAGGAATTTCTCGTCTACAGGCGTTATGGTCACCTCTTCCGGGTTGACCTCAATCTGCTTCTTAAATCTTTTCTTCAATAATTGTTGCTGCGCCAGCAGGTTATTAATGCGGGAGGCCAGGATTTCAAACGTGAAAGGTTTTGTAATGTAATCATTAGCTCCGGCTTTCAATCCTTCCAGTTGTTTCTCCTCACTGCCTATGGCTGTAAGTAAAATAACAGGGATATGTGCAGTGAGCATTTCCGACTTGATTCTTCCGGCCAGTTCAATTCCATCCATCAAAGGCATCATAATGTCGCTTACCACAAGATCGGGGTTCAATTGTTTTATTTTCTCCCAGCCTTCCCTTCCATTAGTAGCTTCCTCAACAAGATAGTGTTCCTTTAGATTGTCTTTCAGATAAAAGCGTAAATCCTCATTGTCTTCCACTATCATTATCATTTTCTTACCGGATCTCTTTTTCCCTTCTTCCATTATTATTTGTTCTCCCTCATCTGTTGGCTGGGTTGCGGGAGGGGTAGCAACATACATCTTCCTGGCAGGAAGCAGTACCGTAAAACAGGTACCCTGATCCGGCTCGCTTTCAACCGTGATGGTACCATTATGCAATTTCACAAACTCCTTTGTGATAGCTAAGCCTATGCCTGTTCCCTGGTTCACCATACTGTCCGGCACCTCAGTCTGGAAAAAACGTTCAAATATCTTTTCATGCTGACTGGCTGGAATACCTATGCCGGAATCCTTTATGCTGATAGCGATCGTTCCATCAGCATTATAAGTACCAGGCTGGTTATATGTCAATTTGACACCTATATTACCGTTGTCATAGGTATATTTAAATGCGTTGGAAAGCAGGTTAAATAATATTTTCTCTATCTTATCCTTATCAAAATATATTTCGAGATGATCAACGTTGCTGGAGAATGAAAACTGGATCTTCTTCTTTTCTGCAATATCTGAAAAAGACTCACTGGCTTCTCTGCAAAAACTGATAATATCCCCCACCGCAGGATGTAGCCTTACTTCCTGCACTTCCATTTTTCTGAAATCAAGTAACTGGTTTACCAGGTTTAAAAGGCGTTTTGCATTCCGTTGCACCAGGTTCAATTGCGCCACCTGATCCTGGCTGGTAGCCTGCTTAATGATCTTATCCAGCGGTGCAATAATAAGACTTAACGGTGTGCGAAATTCATGGCTCACATTGGTGAAGAACTTGGTCTTTAGCTGCTCCAGTGCATGGGCCCTTTCTGCCTCTCTACGCTGCTGCCTGACTTCAAAGCGCATGTGTATCCTCTCTAAGGTAATGCGCCGGATGAGCAAAAACAGGCCTGCAGCAGTCAGCAAATATATAAAGTAAGCAATGGGAGTTCGCCAGAATGGCGGCTCAATATTTATCTGCAACGTTTTTATCTCACTCCAGGATCCTGTTCTGTCCATTACTTTTACTTTGAAAATATAATGACCCGGGCTGAGATTGGTATAGGTGGCCCTCCGTTGGCTATCGTCTGTGTAGAGCCAGTCAGCATTAAAACCTTCCAGCATGTAGGCATACTTATCGTTGCGGTTATGGGAGAAATCGAGGGAGGCAAAGTCGATGGAAAAAACATTCTCCCTATATTTCAGGTCAATACTTTTCAACTGTGATAAAGCACGGTTTAACAATACCCGGTTATTGACCCGTTCCCCCGGCTCGATATTTTTATCCAGTATCTGAAAACCTGTGAAAGCAACTGCCGGGTGTCTGACAGGTTGCTTAATGGCAACAGGGTTGATGATATTAAACCCCGATGGCCCTCCAAAGATCAATTCACCCGCCCGTGTTCTTAGCGCCGCATTATCATTGAACTCCCGGTTCTGCAGGTTATTAGTTGCATCGTAATTAATAACAGAAAAAGTGATATGGTTATCATTCTGCCTGGGAATGGCATTGCATAACCCATTAGGCGTGGAAATCCAGAGTGTTTGATGAACATCTTCCAGGATATCCAATATCATATTGTCCGGAAGCCCATCCGATGTGGTGAAAGTTTGAAACTCCCCTGTTTGCCTGTTAAACAAATTAAGTCCTTCCCTGGTTCCTGCCCAAATACGTCCTTTGCTGTCTTCCAACAGGCAGAAAATACCATTGTCGCTTAAGCTGTTCTTACTGTTTGTATGCTGATAGGTAACAGCCGGGTTATTTTTTTCAAGAACAGTAATCCCTCCGCTTGTGCCAATCCATAAATTGCCTTTTTTATCCTGCATAATAGTTGAAACATAATTTGCTCCTCCGCTGCTTCTATAATGTGCAAACCGTTTTGTTATCCTGTCAAAACGATCCAGTCCGCCACCTAAGGTGCCTATCCATAACTGCTGTTCCCTATCCTCAAATATATCCCACACCGTGTTGTGCGCCAAACTGGAAGAATCATTGTCATCATGCCGGTAATGTGTAAATTTCCCGCCGTCAAAACTGTTAAGGCCGCCGAGATACGTGCCTACCCAAAGGATGTCTTCCTTATCTATCCACAGGCTCACAATCACGTTGTTGCTCAGGCTATTGCTATTATTGGGGTCGTGAAGGTACTGCTTGAAAGTATTATTCTTCCTGTCAAAATAAATCAGCCCTCCCCCGTTGGTGCCTATCCATATATTACCCAACCTGTCTTCAA
>JBCNPS010000122.1:0-14971 GCA_039593235.1 Chitinophaga sp.
TGTATAAAAGTACAAATCATGTTTAAACCGGCAAAAAACGATCACACCAGGATAAGTATGTATAGTAACGCATTGATGTTGCTTACTTCTGTTCATCACGTATACGGCGCCGTCAGGTATCAGACTCCCTGGCGTATGCATGTATTGCTGTTGAGTATTCCCGTACTTATTGTTACCATTATACTGGGCAGGATGATAAAGCGAAAGGGACTTTCATTGAAGAATGCGTGGTCCCGGATCTATTGTTTCATCATATTCCTTGTTGCTATTGGAATGATAGGCGCCTATGAAGGACTTTATAATCATCTCCTTAAGAATATACTTTATTTTTGCGGGCTGCCGGCAACAGCCATGAGCATGCTTTTCCCAGCCTCTATGTACGAAATGCCGGATGATCTGTTTTTTGAACTGACAGGTGTGTTGCAGGGAATAATAGTGATCCCGCTTGCCGTATACTTTAGCCGGATGATCCGCCAGCAGTTGATGAGATCAGCGGTTTAAAAGATCCGCGAGCTGCTGTAATTTAATTCTTTCAATTTGCCGCCTGTGCCGGAGTATATGCACAATGGCATGTTCGGCCATCTGTTCTATATCATATACCTGTCCCCAGCCCGCTTTTATTTTAAGGGCGTCGTTTGTTTGTTCCAGTTCATCATCTTTAAATGCACTGAATATTTTTTCTGTGAAGATGAATACCTGGTCCAGGTCCTCCATATATTCGCTGATAGTGGGGTGGAATGTTTTGGCCGGTCTTGGCAGCTGATGGCCATGGAGGTTGTGAATACTGGTAGCGTAGCCATATCCCGAGCTGACCACATGCGACAAAATAGTTTGAACGGACCGGCAGTTATCATCGGGGGTATCCGGATCGGTGACAATGGTGAGTGCATGATCGGGTATGGTCTTAATCACTTCTTTCAGTGCAGAAAGTGCTTTTTCATATTCATCGAGTAGTGCGCCAATAGCGCCCTTTCTGAATGATCGGGTCATGTTTTTTGAAGATGGTTCTGTCAAAAGTAGGGGATTCGCTGTTAATGGGAAAAGTTATATTTATTCATTGCGTGGGCTTCATCTTATTATAAATATCGTTGTACGTATCAAAGTTCCGGAACACCTGGCTGGTGGGTAGGTTTAACTGCTGTGCTATGGTGGAAATACTGTCCGCTCTTGTGAGCAGTTTAATGGCTTCCTTTGTCTGGTTGGTGGCAATAAGCTGGCTAACAGCTTGGATCAGCCGTTCCTGGTAAGAGTTTCCTTTTACATTGGCAATATAGGGATGAGTAATAAAGGTTCTTGTGAGCTCGTCCAGCCGGTTCATAAACCCGGTGAGGTTGCTGTAAGGGGCATCTATCTGCGAAAAATTATTCCAGTAAAGGTCATACTTCACGTAGTCGATAACCATGTCTACCAGGAGTTCCTGTTCAAAATTGATCCCGCCGTTGTTTTCATTAACGGCAAACTGCGTCATCACGGCAGAAAGTATGGGTAGGAGGTTATTGAGTTCAACAAGCTGTTTATTGCCTGCCAACAGTTCCAGGTCTGGTATGGGAAGGTATTCATTTTCCGTAAAGTCCGTATTTTTCCCGGTGGCAAGTAGTTGCAGGGCGCGCACCAGCGTTACCAGGAAGGGATGCTCCCGGATAATCAGGTGGTCGTTATCCGTGAGTTTCTGGAAATTTTTATAATCTTTAAAGGCGTACATGATTTTGTCCAGCACCAGGTATTCTTCCGCTTCCCTGTGAAACGATTGTTTGTTGGAATAGAAGAAGAAGCAGTTTTCCATATCCGCTTTGTTATGGTAGCGGATCATGAATTGGGTTTGATAATGATCGTAAATATAGAATGGAAAGATCCTGGTGTCTTCCGTACCGTTTGCTTTCAGGAAGTACAAGCCGTTATCCAGTTTGCAGGAGAAGATAAACCAGCCTTCTTCGTTATTGAACCCGGTATTGGCAGTGTCAAATTGAACCAGCGTTTCATTGTCGCTGCTGAGTATGGAGTAACCGGTAAGCAGTGTAACCGGCACCAGGTCCGGGAAGCTGTTCCTGTCGTACTTGGCGCCAAAGAACAGGAAGTTGGGATGGCCAGGGATAGTTGTATTGGTGGAAGTGGTGCTGAATGCTTCAAGATTTTTGCTCAGGTATTCATGGGTGGCTTTGAAAGATAGTATGGGTGCTACGGAAGGATAGTCGATGTCGAAATGGAATGTTTTGTCTTCATCTACAATGAGCAGGTACTCCTGGTAATAATCGATCAGGGTTACTTTCAGGCGATAGATGGCTTTTTCAACGAGCATATCCAGCCCTGAAGTGTACCCGGTGTAAATGATCTGCAGGTCGCCGTTTACGAGCACCAGGTGCAGCCCTTCCACCGGCTGATTGAAATCTACGGTAATATGGAATTTATCTTCAGAATTGTTCATAACCCATCGTATTTTCAGAGAAGTTGATGATAGTTTTTTGTTCACCGCTTACATTATCCACCAATACATAATTCCCTTTCTCCAGTTTATAATGCCATTTATCTCCTATGCTTACATTGTCTGTACGGAGCTTATCCGCATTTTTATTGTAGAGGGTTACATTGGAATTTCGGTTAAACGTGATCTCGAAGTTGTAGGCTTTCTCCAGTTTTTTTACTTCGCAGATCACGATGTTATCGCCGCCATTGTCAGTAGAGGCGCTGCCATTCTGGATCTTGTTGTATTTCAGGGCATAGGTGGGAAAATTGCTTTCAATGTGTTGTTTCAGGTCCAATGCAGTGATCCTGCCGGTATTATTGATATCGGCGTCTCCTTTCAGGCTTTCGATGAGAAAAGAAGTAAAGGCCCCCCTTTTCTGGTTGGAGTCGATGGATACTTCATAGCTTAGTTTCCCGTAAATGGTGGAGTTGCATACCAGCACTTTGGGAACGCGCTCGCCCACCTTATTTTGCCAGTCGCCTATGGGAGGGAGGCCTTTTATAATGGTATCGCTCTCCCGGCAGCAGTCGAGGAACAGCAGCACTTCATCAAAAATACCTTTGTTAATCAGTCCTGTCAGGTAATCCAGGCTGGATATACAGTGGTTGATCATTTTAGGCCAGAACCGCAAACAGAGCGCTGTGTTGTTGAAGGTATTACCGATGCCGTGTCCTGAGAAGTAAAAGTAGAAGCGGTTTGTTTCGTTTTTATATGTTTTGGCGTTTTCGGTGAAGGCTTCAATGGCATTGTCAATTTCATAACCAATCACTACCTGGTTGTTGGCATCGGATTTCAATACTTTAATATTATCGGGGTTGGAAACGAGGTGCATATCGGTAAGGAAATCCGCAAATGCTTCTGCATCCGCTACCGCCCCGGAGAGTGCCCTTTTATCATAATGGTCAATACCTACTATAATTGCATATTCCATGGGTTAAATACTTTTTAGAATAGCGGTTAAGGTGAGCTCGTCATTATCGAAATCACCATGTTTGAGAGAGCTGCACCGCAGGCTTTCGTCCGCATTTTCCAGGTCGGTGGAAAGGATCAGTTTATTATTGCTGATGTACTGGTTCAGTTTTTTCAGTTCATCAAAGGATTCATAGCGGCCGGTGGCTTTTAACTGTTCATGCAGCCCCATGATTTTTGCATCCACCTCTTCTTCAAACAGGCCGGATACCATATATAACAGGGAATGGGTATAGGTAAAAGGAATGCAGTGATCTTTTTTTTCATTGCTTTCTTCCATGGTAAACATTTTGAAATGTTTGAACACGCCTTTTTCCTGTGCGGGGGATCCTTTCTGCAGGAAGAAATCCGTGCGGCAGGCGGGGGCCAGGAAGAAAACGTTATTATAGGTGATGCTGCTGAAATTCTGGCCGGTGGCTTCCAGCAGGTTGCATACGGCAATAGCGCCGGCGCTGTGGCCTACCAGTTCAATGTCCAGTTTTTTCCCTGCAGCCTTCCGTTTTTGCAGATGTGGCTCCAGCAGGGAAAGGAAATGGGTGCCGGCATGGAGATTGCTCCCGCTTAAGCCGCTGTTGCTGCTGAACATCCCGCCGGATTTATCTTTGATCTGTTTCCACCCCCATCCGCCGATCCTGTCCACATACAATTTCCTGAAAGCTTCTTCCATAATGGTAGGGTAGAAGTCGTGGTGCGTTTTCTTAAAGTAACGTTTTAACACGGCAAAGGCTATCTGGGCCACTACTTTGGCTACGAACAACATTCCGCCCCTGGCAATTTCATTTCCTTCGGGCTGTTCGTATTTTAGCTCGTCCGATCCTTCTGCGCTCACCAGGCCTTTGGCTTCTGTTTCCAGTTTGGCGTAGTAGGTGCTGTAGTTTTCGTCTTCCTCATCTATTTCAAAGGGAGTACCGCCGCGGGCATCCAGCGATTTGTCCAGGTGTTCAAAGGGGGCTATTTTCTGTTTTTCTATGGCAATGGTTTCATCACTAAGATAGGTACCACCGCCTTTTGCATCATCCAGCCCCAGTTTTTTGGCCACCAGTTTGGTAACAAATTTCACGATCTCATCAAAAGCACCTTTGCCGGTAAGTTCTTTCAGGTTCTTTATGTTTTGCATCACCACTTCCGCCGGACCGGTTTCCCATACAAAGGAAACGGTATGTCTTTTCGCATCCGTACTGGCAAAATGTTCTTTCATCACCGTGGCGGCCTTTAGCCCGCTTTTTTCACTGACCAGTCCTCCGTGGAAATAAATAAGCAGTTTTTCAATGTCTTTTTCTTCGAGGTAAGTAAAGATCTGTTCCACATCGGCGGGAGAGGAGGAGAAATGCCCCGAGTCGGCAAAAGTGCCATTGGCGCCAACATTGATAAAGAAAATTTTTTCAAGTGCTTCCATGATGTTCTTTTGGGGTTGATTTAAATACACAGGGAGCCCCTTATGCTATCGGGAGTTTGGGGTGTTGTTTGGAGTTACTCGTCTTTGGGGCTTCTTTCCTTTAATCTAATTTCGGTCATTTTTACAGAAATTCAAATTTTATTGTATCCCCGGTGACGTAACTTCCCCCGGAAAATAATTGGTTCTCTTTTAGGAAAACCAAAATTCTTTTATACCTTTACACCCGGATATCAGGTAATTATTTTGGAAAAATACAGGGAAAAGATAGAACAGCATAGTGCTACTATGGAATCAATGGGGCTTACGCCAGTGGCGGCAAGGGTATTTATATACCTGATGCTGAGTGAAGAGCACCAGGCCACATTTGAACAAATGGTAGACTATTTCGGGGTAAGCAAAAGCGCCGTTTCCAACGCGCTGAAGATGCTGGAATCGGTAAAGATGGTAGACGCCAAAACCATTGGGGGACAGCGTAAGCGGTATTTTTCCGTGAATATGAAAAATATGTTCAGCGAAGATTACCTGGCCACCAGGATAAAACAGTTTTACACTATACTGGACGATATCAGAACCACCAGGAAGGCCGATGATGATTTTAACGGGGAGCTGGAAGACATATCAGGTTTATATAAAATGATGCTGTTCGAAATTCCGTTGATCCTGGAGCGATGGAAAAGAACCATTGCATTAAAACAACAACGCAAATAATCTCTTTTTTTGCCAACATTGGTTCTTTTAATTCAGAACTAAAAGAAATTAATTTATTCAGATGAAAACAGTCACCCTGTTGCTGTTACTGGCTTTCCATGTATGGATGGCAGCCGGGCAAAGCATGCCCGTAAATAACAACACTCCGCAATGGACGCTGGAGAAATGTCTTGAATATGCTGCCAGCCATAACCAGGATATACTCTCTCAAAAGCAACTGGTACAGGCGGGTACACAGGACCGTAAGGCAGCGGCCACCCGGCTTGCACCTGAAATAACAGTAAATGGCGCCATCAATAACTACTGGAAAATTCCTGTACAGGTATTCCCCGGAGAGCTGGTAAACCAACCCGCCGGTACTTTTGTGCCGGTAAGAATGGGAACTCCCTGGATGGGCAACTACGGCGTGGATGCGGAGTTGCCGCTGGTAGATGTACAAACCTGGCAGCGCATAAAACTCGCCCGGTTACAGGAACAGGGCGCACAGGCGGAGTACAACTCCCTCCTGAAAACCCTGCTGAAAAATGTGCGGATCGCCTGGTACAGCGTGCAGCAACAGCAGGAGTATGTTGCCGTTACCAATCGCCTGCAGGAAAATTATCAACACATTCACCAGCTGGTTACCCGGCAGTTTGATAAAGGGCTGATCGACAAAATTGTACTGAACCAATCGGCCACGCTGTTGAAAAACCGGGAAGCGGAGCATATAAAGGCCGTGGCAGATCTGCAACAGAACTACCTGGATCTGAAATTCTGGATGGGATTTCCTTTGGAAGACACGCTGCCGGTTACACCTTCCACCAGCCTTCCAGAGCTGGCGCTGGCCGGTTTTAATGCAGAAGAACTACCCGGTTACGAGGCGGAAGCACTGAAAGTAAAAACAGCCCGCCAGGATTACCATTCATCTTTATCAGCCATCTATCCGAGCCTGCATGTAAAAGGCACATGGGAACAATTAGGCTTTGGCGATAAAAGCAATTTCATCACCCGCTCGCCCTGGTTCACCGTAGGCTTCATTGGCCTGCAGCTCAGTATGCCGCTATCCCTCAGCAGGATCGCCCATGAGCCCCGTAGCCGGAAGGCCCGGTGGGAAGCGGCCGATCAGCAGTTTAAAAGTTATACATCTCAAGAGGAAAAAAAATACCGGCAGGAAAAAGTATTACTGGAGCAGGCTGCTGAAAACATCCGGCTGCAACAGGAAAATGTCCTGCTGGCAACAGAGAATGAACAACTCACAACGTTGAAGATCAATAAAGGCATTATCGATATGATCCAGCTGAAGGAGGTACAAACGGATCTCTATAAAGCGCAGGAACAACTGAATGAAGCCCGGATGGATTTTTTCAGGCACTATACAGAAATTAATTACCTACAAAATAAATAAGCTTACATGAGAAAGCTTTTATTCATAGCAGTAACGGTCATCCTGGTAACTGCCTGTAAACAAAAAACACCTGTTTATACCGTGCAGCGCCGCACCCTTAATGAAGCAGTGTATGCTTCAGGAGAAATTATGCCCGGGGCTTATTATTTTCTCAAATCCAACAGTACCGACCTGCTTTTACAGATGAACGTAAAAGAGGGAGATGCCGTTACCCGCAACCAGGTACTGGCCGTATTGGGAACGCCCAGTGAACAAACACAGGCAGCTATTCTTCAACGCCAGGTAGCGCTGGCCGGTAGTAATGCCAATGAAGGTTCTGCGGCGCTCAACGAATTGCAGGAAAGAATAGAACAGGCAAAGCAACAGTATGAAGCAGACGAAGTAAACGCTGCGCGATATACGGATCTTGCAAAGGATAAAGCGGTTTCTGAAAAAGATGCGGAGCAGACCAGGCTGCAGGCCGCCGGTAGTTTGCGTACCTACAAAGCATTACAGCAGCAATATCTCTCACAAAAAAATACGCTGGCAGATAAGCTCCTGCAAACCCGTGAACAACAGGCAGCCAACAACCAGGTGAGAGAAGGTAAAGTGCTGAAAAGCCCGGTGGATGGCAGTGTATTTAAGGTATACCTGAAAGAAGGAGAACTTGCACCGCTCAACAACCCGGTGCTGATGATAGGATTACCCGGCAAATTCAAGCTGGAACTGCTGGTGGATGAAAGGGATATTGCGAAAATTAAGATGGGCCAGAAAGTTTATTTCGAAACAGATGTGTACGCGGGCAAACAATTTGCTGCCACTATCAACAAGATCATTCCTGTGTTGCAAAAGGAAAGCCGGAGCTTCCAGGTGGAAGCCGCTGTGCTGGATAGTAATACATTCTATCCCCAGTCGTCAGTAGAAGCAAATATTATTATCCGTGAAAACATACCCGCCTTAATGATCCCCGCCGATTACCTGCTGAAAGGCGATAGCGTATACCTTCAGCAGGGAAAGGAATTACGGAAGATCCATATCGGCACTCATACGAAAAGCGGCGATTGGGTGGAAGTAACGGGTGGATTGCAGGCAGGGGATGTCATCGCCAAAAAAGAGTAAGCCATGAAAATATTTACCAACATACAACTGGCGGCGTCTATTGCGTTCACTCATATGCGCACCAGGCTGAAACAAACCATTGTAGCTACCGCCGGCGTTGCCTTCGGGATCACTGTATTTGTATTCATGGTAAGCTTCATCAAAGGATCCAATGAGTTTATCAGGAACATCGCCTTTGAGCAATCGCCGCACCTGCGGCTGTATAATGAAGTACAGGCTACGCCAGGCACTATCCTCGACAAAGTACAAACACAGGCCGTAAATATAGTGGATCATGTAAAGCCCAAAGATGTGTTGCTGAGTTTGAAAGATGGAAAGCAAATTGTACAAACGCTGCAGCACGATCAACGGGTAAGCGCCGTTTCCGGGTCTATCAATGCACAGGTGTTTTACCGGCTGGGTTCCAGCGCTATCAATGGCATTATTAACGGTATCGATTTTGAAGCGGAAAATTCCCTGTTTAATCTCCAGGCCAAGTTGGTGGATGGCAGTTTCCAGGAATTAACCACTATGCCCAACAGCCTGGTAATGGGCGCGGGGCTGGCAAAAAGGCTGAACCTGAAAACCGGCGACCGGCTTACACTCACCACCGAAAAAGGAAATACCTTTTATGTAACGGTGGTGGGGATCTTTAAAACAGGCATGACGGACATCGACAAACAGCAGAGTTATGCCAGTTTGAATACCGTGCAACGTTTCCTCGGTGTGCCCGCTGCATATATCACCGATATCAAGATCAAGCTGCACGACATGGAGCTGGCGCCGGCACTTTCAAAGGAATTACAGACGAAGTACGGCTTTCACGGGTCCGACTGGAAACAGGATAACTCCGCTATCATTGAAGGTGACGTGATCCGTAATATGATCGTATATGGTGTAGCCGTTACCATACTGCTGGTAGCAGGATTCGGGATTTTCAACATCCTCACCATGATGATCTATGAAAAAATGAAAGACATTGCGATCCTTAAGGCAATGGGTTTTTCTGATGCCGACATCCGGTGGATCTTCTTGGTACAGGCACTGACCATTGGTATTACCGGCGCTTTACTGGGACTTTTGTTTGGTTTTCTTTGCGCCTACGGCATTTCAAAAATGCCTTACAAAAGTGATGTGATGATCACCCTGGATCATTTGCCGGTGAGTTTTGCACCTGTATATTATATCACCGGTTTTACTTTTGGTATTATCACCACTGCACTCGCAGGCTATTTACCGTCGCGTAAGGCATCCCGTGTAGATCCGATCACCATTTTAAGAGGATAATTCATGAACCTGATCTCCGTAAGAAATATAAATAAGTATTTCCTGCAACCCGCAAAGATGCAGGTGCTGAATAATGTGAGTTTTGATATAGAAAAAGGAAAATTCGTTGCCATTACTGGTAAATCAGGCAGCGGGAAGTCCACGTTGCTTTACCTGTTGTCGACCATGGACACTGATTTTGAAGGCAGCATCCGTATTAACGAAGAAGAAATGCAGGGAAAAAGCAATGCCTGGCTGGCCGGTTTCAGGAATCATCATGTTGGTTTTGTATTCCAGTTCCACTACCTGTTACCTGAATTTACCGTGTTGAGAAATGTAATGCTGCCTGCATTGAAACTACGGGAATACAGCACTGCGGAAACGGAGCATCGCGCCATGGAACTGCTTAAATTATTAGGGGTAAACAGCCAGGCGAATAAACGGGCATCCCTGCTTTCGGGCGGCCAGCAGCAGCGGGTGGCTATTGCGCGGGCATTGATCAACGACCCGTTGATCATTATGGGAGATGAACCTACCGGTAACCTGGACAGTTATAACTCCGCGGTGGTATTTGATCTCTTTAAAAAACTATCAGCAGAAAAAGGACAAACGATATTAATGGTTACCCATGATGAAGATATTGCCAGGAGATCAGATCATACCATTCATCTTACAGATGGAAAAATAGATGAAGAAACCGGTGTATGAAGATCAGTTGGTTTACGGCAGCTTCGCTACCAATCTTTCCGGCAGATGCTTCAGTATAAAATAAATGATCTTCCATTTACTTCCCGGCACTATGGCAAAACCACTGCTGGCATTCACTATTTTACGGGCAATAAAAGCGGGTTCCATTAGTAAATATTCCGGGAGATCCAGTCCTGCGGTCATTTTGCTCCGTATATACCCTGCTATAATTACATTCACAATAATTTTCCGGGAGAAGAGATACTGGCGTAACCCCGCAAGGTATTGGGTAAATGCCGATTTCGTACTTCCATATACAAAATTGCTTTTGCGGCCGCGTACCCCCGAAAGCGACGACAGGCCAATAATGCGTTCCAGGTGATTGTTGCCAGAATCTGTAGCAATGATATTAAGAATGGACACAGCGCCGGCATAAAGCACATTGATCATCCGGTAACTGCCATCCCAATCCACCAGGGCCTGTTCATTGGTTACCTGGAAGCCTGCTGCATACACCACGATGTGTGGTTTCACGGGCAGTTCCGCATAAAACGCCCCATGATCGCTAAATGCGGTGGCATCAAAGTAACAGATAGTTAGCTGATGTGCAGCGGCATCCCGGGCTTTCATAAACGCCGCAATCTCTTCCGTGCTGCGGGAAGCGGCAATAACATGGTAGCCTTTCTCCAGGTATAGTAATATCGCTTCTTTTGCTACATCGGAATTGGCGCCGAGTACAAGCACAGTTTTAATGGCATGATGACTCATAGGCCGTAAAAATAGTTATTGTCCGGAGATTGGCCGCATGGCGGTTAAACCTATTTTTTATAAAATTAACCGCCCGTTAATTGATTTGTTAAGAGCGCCGTTAATACGTCCTCCTTTTCTTTGCAATACAACTGCGGGCATTATCATCTTTCAAAAAAATATTTAAAACCCACCCGCAGGAATTAAATTCCCCGTTTATGAAAAGGATAACATACCTGTTAATGTTGCTGATAGTGGCCTGCCTGGCAAACAGCTGCGCCAAAGTTTATTTGAAAGAAGATAAACTGCGGACCTCTTCCGAAATGCCCCCTTCAAATACAGGCACAACAGTAGCTGTGGCTCCCGGTATGCCCGGCGATCCTAATATTAAATACTTTGGCCGCTGGGACTTCAGTAATACTACCCAGTATATGAATTATTGGGGCGGCGCCTATCTCCGGGTAAAATTTACCGGCACTACTATCAAGCTCAAAACAGGTAACACTACCCATTACTTCGCGAAAATCGATAATGGCCCCTGGGTAAGTTACCTGAATGCAGGCGGTGTGATCAATCTTACCCCAACGCCATTGGCGCCGGGTACGCACACCATCAGCGTAGCGCAGGGGAAGGATTATAATTACCTGTTCAGTTTCCAGGGCTTTGTGCTGGATCCCGGGGCCACTACCAGCGCCCCGGCTGCTGCCGCTACCCTCATTGAATGGATAGGGGATTCTATTACCGCCGGTTATACCGATGCCCAGGCAAATGTTTCCGGCTACCCCTGGGTATGCTCCGAATTGCTGGGCACAGAACATACGCAGATCGCGTACCCCGGTATTACGCTGGTAAGCGGCTTTGCCACACAGGGAGGGATGGATGTGCAGTATTTTAAATGGAGGAATCCTTCCAATGCCAATTCCCCAGCGTGGGACTTTTCGCGCTATACGCCAAAGGTCATTGTCGTTAATCTTGGTACCAATGATAATAATAAGAAGGTACCGGATTCCCTGTTCAGGACTACTTATATTTCTTTCCTGGCCAATGTGCGCAGCAGGTTTCCCCAGGCGGAGATCTTTGTAATGAGAACTTTCCTTGGCGTAAAAGCGACGCCAACACTGGCGGCAGTGAATGCAAGGATAGCGGCAGGCGATAACAAACTGCACTACATTGATACCAACGGCTGGCTAGGCAGCGCCGATTATACGGATGGCCTGCACCCCAGCGTAAGCGGTAATATTAAAGCCGCCAACCTGTTAAAACCGATCCTGGAGAGTTTTGTTAATTAAATATATATGATCAGATTTAGAATGACCCGCTTACTCTTTATTGTTATCCTGTTTTACGGCTATATCCCGGGAAGCCGGGCACAAGATCCTTTTGCAGCTTATCTCAGCAGCATCCCGGCAATTATTAATACTATCAGTGTGGAGAACTCGGGGGCGGGCACCACTGCCATCACCACAAAGAAATTCACCTTCAGTTCGCGCGATGGCGTTAACACGGTGTATGGCATTATGTGTTACCCGCAGCAGTCTGGTATTTATCCCGGTATCCTGATGCTGCATGGAGGAGGCAGTAACGCTGAAGGCATGCTTGGATATGCCCGGTCCTTTGCTGCACGTGGGTATGTTACGCTTACCATTGATCAGCCGGGAATTTGCGGAACAGGGAAAACACCTTACTCGTCCGGTCCCTGGAAAAAGAAGCCGGCAGGCGAAGGGCCGCGGTTTGTTGTAACGCCCACGCCTGCGGCCAGCACCCTGGCAGATGCCGGCATCGCCAACCTGCAGGCTTTCAACCTGCTTCGCTCGCAGCCAAATGTGAACCCCGCGAGGATGGGTATTATGGGTTCGTCGTGGGGCGGCTATGGTACTACGCTTTTATCGGGCCTGCTGGGCAATAAGGTAACGGCAGCCTATGCTCATTTTGGCTGCGGTTATTATGATAAGGGCTCTTTCTGGACCAATATTATACAGGGATTGAGTGCGCACGACCGGCAGGTATGGCTGGCCGCATTTGATGCGGGCCGCCGGGCAGGTAATATGCGCGCGGCTTATTTTATAGAATCGCCTTCCAACGATACCTACTTCTGGCCGGAAGCTGTACGCGCCACCATGGACGCATCGGGAAGCAAAGTAAAGAACCTGGTGATCACGCCTAACCTGAACCATGTGATTGCTGCCAACAGCGACGTAATGAAAAACAGCTATTTCGATTATTACCTGAAAAACACCGGCAGCCCGTTTGGTAAAATTACGATCAGCAACGTGGCTATACAGGCGGATGGCAGTCAGCGGGTAACCATGCACGTTAGTTTGCCTGAAGGGGTTGATGCCGCTGTTGTTAAGCTGTACTACAGCGAACCCGCAGCCAGCTGGCAGGTGCGGAACTGGACAGGAACAGATGCGGTGGCAGCAGGAAACAACACTTTCACCGCCGTGATACCAGCGGCTGTCCGCAACCCTGATTTTTATGCTTACATGACAGATACACGCAACATTACGGTATCCGGTTACATGCGGAAATTAACAACACCTTAAAGAACGCCTGAAGACGGTATTTGCTTAATCCGGTTATTTGCTGTAATCTTATATAGTAATACATTAACCCGATGACAATACCTGGAATGAACAGGTGGATCTCCAGCCTGTGTTGTTTAACTATGGTGGCAGTGGCTACTGCCCAAACCCCCGTTAAAAATAATAAGCTTGAAAAGGTAGATGCTGCCTTAGCCGGCATTTTGGAAGACGCAAAAGGCGCAGGCTTTGCAGTGGCGGTAGTGGAAAAAGACCAGGTGATATTTTCAAAAGGATTTGGCTACCGGGATATGGCCCGTAAATTACCCGTTACAGCACATACCCGGTTTGCCATTGGCTCCTGTACCAAAGCTTTTACCAGCGCACTGCTGGGCGGATTACGCAAAGAGGGAAAGGTAGATTTTGATAAGCCGGCTACCATCTATCTGCCGGCGCTGGATTTTTCTGATCCGTACCTTAATACCCAGGTAACTTTACGGGATATGATGTGTCACCGGACAGGTTTCTCCCGGTATGACCTGGCCTGGTATCTTTTTGAAACCGATTCGAGGGACTCGCTGCTGAAAAGGATGCATTACATGAAGCCCAATGCGCCCCTGCGTGCCCGCTGGCAATACAACAACTTTATGTTTATGGTACAAGGCATGGTGGCGGAAAAGTTAACGGGGCAGTCGTGGGAACAGAACATCAGCAGCCGCTTCTTTCAGCCGCTGGGTATGAGTGAGTCGTCTATTGGTTCGGTTTCCCTGGCAGCTGCGCAGGAAGCGTCGCGAGGGTACGAACTAACCGATAAAAATGAGATCAGGGAAAAGAAGTATCATGCCATTACAGCGATGGCGCCGGCCGGTGCTATCAATAGCACGGTAACGGATATGTCCAAATGGCTGATCACCTGGATCAACGGCGGGAAATATAACGGAAAAGAGATCATCCCGGCCGATTACCTGAAAGAGGCGATATCCCCGCAGATGGTGATCCCCGGAGGCCTACCGGACAAGAAAACGCCTTATGTACAATTTGCCGATTATGGTCTTGGCTGGATGTTGCTTTCCTACCGGGGGCATTACCGCGTAGAGCATGGCGGAAATATAGACGGCTTCACTGCATTAACCACCTTTTATCCAACAGACAGTATCGGTATCGTGGTGCTGAGCAACCAGAATAATTCAGCTATTCCTACCAGGGTAACCAACCTGATCACCGACCGGCTGCTGGGAATTGCCGAAGAGGCAAAGCCAAAGGAAAAGAAAGGTAAAGGTGGGGAAGAGCCTAAGCCCTACACGGATTCCACTTTGAAGCCGCATCCCGCTACGCACCCGTTGACGGCATTTGCCGGGGTGTTTAAAAATAATGCTTATGGCGACTTTAATATTTCTGTTAAGAAAGATTCCCTGTTCGCCACATTTCCTGAAATAACCTGGTACCTGAACCATGAAGACTATGACATCTTTTCTCCCTTCGACGCCGCAGATACCGTTATTGACGTTAAATACAAGTCGAATATACGGATACAGTTCATGATGAATAACAGCGGGGATATTGACCGGCTAAGTTTTAATTATGACGGCGACCCGGTTATATTTGAGCGTGTAGCCCCACACGTAGTATTGCCGGCGGCTTCCCTGGAGCAGTTTAAAGGTGTTTATAAGATAGGATCTATGCCGGTAACCATTAAGCTGTCGGATGCCAAAGCGTTGATCATGGAAGTACCGGGCCAGCCAGTGTATACGCTAGAT
>JBCNPS010000123.1:0-14834 GCA_039593235.1 Chitinophaga sp.
AGCGATCATCCGCCCTCCCCGCCGCCGGGCCTGGTTACCCTCAGGCCCGGCGTCACTTCCAGTTCGTCCTACCAGGTAACCGCTTCTTCCGGCAAATATATATTTCGCGTATACAGCCTGCACTGGCGCACCATTGCCGAAATTTCCGAAGAACTCCGCTTACTGCTGCTGCTCAAAGAAAACGGCATCCCGGTGTCATGGCCACTGGCCAACAAACAGGGCAACTTTATACAAACCCTGAACGCTCCGGAGGGCGAACGGTACGGGGTATTGTTTTCTTTTGCAGAAGGAGAAAAACTACTCCACTACGAGGAGGAAGTACATGTAAAAATTGGCGGCGTCATGGCCCGCATGCACCAGCTCACCGGGTCGATGCCCCTGAACAGGATCACCTATACCGCAAAAAATTTACTGGAAGATCCGCTGGAGTCCATTAAAAAATTTCTCCCCACCGATACACCGGAAATGATTTTCATGAAAGAGGCGCAAACCCATCTTTTACAGGTATTACAGCACGCGAATCTTTCCGCCATCCGCCAGGGAGTAGTGCACATGGATATCTGGTTCGATAATATGAACATCCGCGCCAACCAGGAAATAACGCTCTTCGACTTCGATTTCTGCGGCAATGGCTGGCAATGCCTCGATGTAGCCTATTATATCCTGCAACTGCACAGCCTTATCCGCGACATGCCCGAATGCCAGGCCAAAACAAACCGCTTCCTGGAAGGCTATAACGCCGTAAACCCACTCAGCGCAGAAGAAAAAAGACTGATACCCGCGCTGGGCGTATGCATGTATTTCTTTTACCTGGGCGTTCAATGCGACCGGTACTACAACTGGTCCAATTCTTTTTTAAATGAAAGCTACCTGAAAAGGTTTATCAATGTGCTGGTGAAACGGTATTATGACCTGTATCTCGGGGATACATCAATGGTACATCCATAGCAACGATGCAGTACCTTATATTTTCCATATGCCTCCGCCGTAAAAAACAGCGAAGGCATTTTTTATTCCCAGATCTCTTTTACATGAATAAGAATAGAATAACGGCCTGTTGGTGGAAAATGGCCGATGTGCAGTTGTGTTTCATCAAAGGGCTGCGGCAGTTTATCAGCGTATTGCAGGTATAATTCCTGTACCACGGCAATGGCTTCTGCCTTATTTTCCACTACCCACGATTTGGCGGTCCTGTTGTTATCAAACTGCTGGTTAAAGGCTTTTCTCGCCTGCTCCGTTAGGTCAAATGGTACTACCTTCAGGGTCCACACCTCTCCTATCTTCTCCAGCTGCGCAGGCGCATCCAGGTTGATCTTAAACCGCTCCAATCCCGCAGGATCCAGGGCGCGCATGATATCCATGGCAACAGACATAATTGTATTTTTGCTGAACCGCAAAATTACAACTTCCTGCAAAATTATCTTTTATTCACCACCCTTTACCTTCATCTGCAACGTATAAATTCCCTTGCCTGCCGTGATGAACAAGATATCATTGTTCTTCCCGCCAAAGCATGCATTGGCCGTCCATCCCTCGGGAACGGCGATCTGGCCTATCTGCTGCCCGTCTTTATTAATAACGGTAACGCCATGGCCACAGAGATAAAGATTCCCCTGTTCATCAAGCGCCAAACCATCCGTCGATTTTTCCGCCATAAGATGGCGGTCGCTCAGGCTGCCGTTTGCATTCACGTTGTAACGGTATATTTTACCGGCGCCGATATCTGCCACGTACACCAGCTTTCCATCGCGGGTACCGATAATGCCGTTGGGCTTCTTTATATCTGCCGCGGCCACTACGGCTTCTTTGGCGCCGGGCGCCAGGTAGTACACATTCTCTTCTTTCAGGTCGGGTTGTTTACGTTCCCAGTAATCGCGCTGGTAGTAAGGATCGGTGAAATACATACCACCGCCGGGAGCTATCCAGACATCGTTGGGCCCATTGAACTGATGCCCCCCGAAATTATTCAGGAGCACTTTTACTTTTCCCCTGGGGGAGATGGACCACAACTCGTATTTCTCATCGGCGCACACTACCAGGTTGCCTTTTCTATCGAAATACATCCCGTTGGCGCGACCAGCCTTGTCTGAAAAAACAGACAGCTTCCCCTGCGTATCATATTTCCAGATCTTATTATTGGGCTGATCGGTGAAATAGATATTCCCTTTTTTATCGGCCGCAGGGCCTTCCGTAAAATCGAATTGCTTTGAAACCAGCTCCAACCGGGCATTTTCAGCTACCGTTGGCGGAATAGTGTCTTGTGTGGCTGCACCTGCGCTTACATAGCAACAGGTTCCGAATAGTAACGTGGAATAGAATTTTAACCGCATATAGCTCCGTCAGTTTTCACAATTGTAATGAATCCGGCGGACAATTTTTTCTAAAAATAACAGAAGATGGCTGATAAGAATGATAAAGAGAGGTACAGGCAGGTGGTGGCAGTAATGCGCCGGCTATATAAATAGCCCGCCTGCAGGTTAAAACATGATATAAATTTTTTGGGGTAACCAACGCTGGATGACATTTCCCCGATCTTAGAATGGCGTTCTTAATTCAGTTGGAATGCTATCTTGTATGGATGAAGTCGTGTACTGATTACGAGGGCAAAATTATCGTGATTAACGGCCTCTTCATAGTACAAAAACGACATCTTTAGCATTTATACCATTATTTTATGCAGGCGGATAGTGTTCCGGAGCTCATCTTCGTGGATAAAGGAAGGCGTTATCCCCGCAAATTTCTTGAAGTCGCGTATAAAATGCATCTGATCATAGTAGCCGCTGTTATAGGCAATCTCCGTCCAGGTTTTCTGCGGAAACAGTTCTTTCAGCTGGTAAGCCTTACAGAAACGAATCAGCCGCGCGTATTGCTTCGGTGGCATGCCCAGCCGCTCGGTGCATTTCCGTTCAAACTGCCGCAGGCTCAGGCAAGCCAGCGAAGCCAGTTCCTCCATGGTAATATTGCCGCCGCTGCCCACCAGGGCCGCCATGGCTTTGTCTACCGGCAACACCGGCTTCAGCACGGATACTTTCTTCAGCAGGTAAAATTCAATGATACTTATCATGTGCGCCCAGTTGTCGGCCCCTTTCAGTCGCTCGGTAATTTCTTCTATTTCATTCCCCAGTAACAAACGGGTATCAAAATCCTGTTCATATATTTCAGACATGGGGATCTTTAGCAGGCGGTGTAAGCCACTGGGCTGAAAAGCAATACACAGCGCCAGGTGCCGGGTACCCATATCCAGGGTCACGGCCTGATCCTGCGGACCAATGGTTACACAAACCGACTTGGTAATAAAATCTCCGTTACCGGGTTTTAATACTTTAATGGGATCTTCCAGGTAAAAGATAATGTATCGCTGATAGGCGGGCACAAAACGGTATATATTCGACAATCCCTGGGTTTCGGTAAAGTCAACTTCGTAAATACTAAAACAATGCACAAGATCCTGCAGCGCGGGATGTGGCTTATAGATTTCTGATTTCATGGACGTGTTTCGGCTATAGGTGCTCAGTACTGCATTCCTGCCCACCAAAGATAGGTAATTAATAAAAAAGTCAACCAATGCTACCGGTAAGCGTTATCTTCTACCCTTTAATTTTACTTTATATTTAAAAGATGAAAATTGCGATAACGGGCGCTTCGGGGTATATAGGCAGCGTACTGGTGCCGCTACTACTGTCTGAAGGCCATACCCTGCGGCTGCTTACCCGAAAATCTCCGCCGGAAAGCGGCCCTGAACAGCTTTCCTTCGTGCAGGGCCACTTGCTGGATGAAGCGGCTATCAACAGCCTGGTAGCCGGCGCGGAGGCGGTAATACACCTCGCAGCGGTGATTTCGGTAGATGACCGGCCCGATAAAGCGCTTTTCGATACCAATACCGGCGGCACCCGGCTCCTGGCTGCAGCCGCGCAACAGGCCGGTGTTAAAAGGTTTATTCACCTCAGTTCTGTAACCGCCTATAACCAGGCGCCCTACGATGAACGGATGGATGAAAGCCGCGGCCCCACCACCACCACCCGCTACGGTTACGACTACTCGAAAGCGGTATCACAGGCCATTGCACTGTCGTACAACGACCACGGCATGGAAGTGATAGTATTGGCGCCCACGGCGATCATGGGGCCGTTCGATCAGCAACCGTCGCTGATAGGTAAAGCAGTGATCAATATGTACAAAGGCAAAATACCCGCCCTCTTTCCCGGCGGCGTTGATTTTACCGACGTAAGGGATGTGGCCGGGGCCATTGTAAACGCATTAACCCGTGGCACACCGGGCGCCGCTTACCTTTTAAGCGGCGAATGGATCTCCCTGGTAACCCTGCACCGGGAGATCCGCCGCATAAAAGGACGCCCGGTAACGCTGCCGGTAGTACCTTTGTGGCTTGTATTCAGTATGCTGCCATTAGTGAGAATGCTGGCAGCCATCAGCGGCGGCCCTCCTTTTTACACGCGGCAGTCGGTATACAACCTGCTGTACAGCAATAAAAAAATTGATCATTCAAAGGCGGCAACGGAACTTGGTTTCCAGCCACGGTCTTTCGCGGAAACCCTTCGGGATACTATTGATTGGTTCAAACAAACTGGCGCTATCACATGATTGACTATTTACCACTACGCGGTTATGTTGTTTTTATCTGCTGCTGGATAGCCACCGGTGTTGGCGCCGGCATCTACCTGCTGGGCCGCGAAGCTCCCTACGGGCGCTACAGCAGCAATAACTGGGGCCCTATGATCTCCAATAAAACCGGCTGGCTGCTGATGGAAGCCACCGTGCTCGTTACCTTCCTGGTATGGCTGCCGCTACGTACTTTCCAATGGCGTTCCCCCGCCGGCGTTATGGTGTGCCTCTTCTTCCTGCACTATATACACCGCAGTTTCGTATACCCGTTCATGATACGTACCAAAGGGAAAAAAATGCCGGTGGTGATCATGTTGTCGGCCATGCTGTTCAATACGGTGAACGGCTCGCTGCTGGGCATCTGGTTCACCGCGTTTGCACACTACCCCAACAGCTGGTTCTTTTCCCCCGCGTTTGTAGCAGGACTATTACTTTTTATAACAGGCATGTATATCAACTGGCAATCCGATTATTACCTGATACAGCTGAGAAAAAAACAGGAGACCGGTTATAAGCTCCCGCAAAAAGGACTCTTCAGGTACCTTTCCTCTCCCAATCTTACCGGGGAAATAATAGAATGGGGCGGCTACGCATTGCTTACCTGGAGCCTGCCGGCGCTGGCCTTCTTTATCTGGACTTGCGCCAACCTGGTGCCCCGTGCAATGGCCAACCACCGTTGGTATCAGCAACAGTTCCCTGCATACCCAACCAACAGAAAAATATTACTCCCCTTCACCTGGTAACCTACGCATATGGCAAAAAAGTACAGTCAGTTCAAAGCAGCATTGGTAATGGCAAAAGCAAGTCTTATTGCTACTTTGCGCAGTCCTACTTCCGTTGTTTTTGCCCTGCTGTTCCCGGTGATCTTTGTAACGGTTTTTGGCGCTATGGTAGACAGTACGGCGGTGAAGCTGAAGATCCGGCTGTCGCCCCAAAGCGATAGCACCAGCCCGATGTATACAGCCATTAAAGCCATTCCTATTTTTGACCTGGCCTATGGCAGCGATTCCGCCGCCCTGCTGTCTGATCTCAAAAAAGGAAGGATTGCCGGGATGCTTTATCTTCATCCGCCGGCAGTGGTTAATGGCGTACCGCAATTCCAAACCGATCTTCTCGGCAGCAGCGCCGTGGCAGATAAAATGCCCCTGATCCGTGCGGCGCTGCAGGCGGCCGCCGTACAGGTAAACCAGCGCGTATTGCCCGGGCAGCCCGCTCCTGCTGCGATCCGGGAAATAACGATCCCCGGCAGGGTGTACCGGCAGATAGATTTTATTTTACCGGGACAACTGGGCTTTTCCCTGCTCATGGCAGGCGTATTCAGCTCCGCTTTCCTCCTGTTTAACCTGCGGCATACGCTGGTACTCAAACGCATTTACGTAACGCCGGTGAGCCGCGCAGCCATCCTGGCCGGGGAAATGATCAGCCGTTTATTATTCCAGGTGATCTGCTTTATGATCATCACGGCGCTGGGATATTTTGCGTTTCATTTTACCCTCGTGAACGGGTTGTTTACTTTCATGGAAATGTTACTGCTCTCCGTATTCGGGCTGATTATTTTTATGGGCATCGGTTTTATTATCAGCGGTATGATCCGCAATGAGAGCTCCATTGCACCGGTAGCCAACACGCTCACAGTGCCCCAGATATTACTTTGCGGTTTATTTTTTCCCATAGATAATTACCCTGTGTGGTTACGCAGTTTTTGTGAATTGTTACCACTTACTTTTTTTGTAGACGGACTACGGAAAATCGCCTTCGAGGGTTTACACATCTGGCAGATCCCCTGGCAACTGGGAGGGCTCATCGTATGGGGCGTACTCATTGCAGCATTATCCATCAGGTCATTCAAATGGGAATAAAAAGGTTGTCGCGCCTGCCCCTTTTTGTGTCTTATACGGCCACCTTTTTCCCCCGGAAAGTGGCTTAACTTTATACCATCTTCTTAAACACAAAAAAAATAACATTATGGCAGCAGTGAATCCTTACCTGAATTTCAACGGCAACTGTGAAGAAGCTTTCAACTTTTACAAATCTGTTTTTGAGAAAGAATTTCAAACATTTTCACGCTTCGGCGATATGGAACATTGTGGGGAAGGGGAAGAAAATAAAGTGATGCACGTGGCTATACCGCTTGGCAAAGGTTCTTTCCTGTTTGGCAGCGACCGGCCGGCGCAATATGGCCCGGGCGCCGCAGGGGATCTTTTCTACGTGGCTATTGAAGCGGAAAGCGAAGCCGAGGCTGATAACCTGTTCAACGGGCTTTCAAAGGGTGGTCAGCCTACCATGCCCATGAACAAGGCGCCCTGGAATGCCTACTTTGGTATGCTAACCGATCAGTATGGCGTATCCTGGCTGATCAACTACGATTATGCGCAGAAAGGCTGATAATACCCCTGAAGAAACAGCAGCCGGTTCACTCCACTGAACCGGCTGTTTTCATTTAGTGCAACAGTTAAGGGTCAGCATTCCCTTTTATTGATTGGCTATTAAGCTGGTTAGTTGTTTATCCAGCTGTTCCCCGCGCAGGTTCTTTGCAATAATTTTTCCATCCGGCGCAATCAGGTAATTGGTAGGCACGCCACGCACGCCATAGCGGCGCGCCACGGCATTATCCCAGTACTTAAGATCGGATACATGCACAAAATCCTGCAAACCGTCCTTTTCAATAGCGCCCAGCCAGGCTGCTTTCTTCCCGGGCTGATCCAGCGACACGCTTAATACCATGAAGTTCCTATCGTGAAACTTCTTATAAGCCGCCACCACATTGGGATTTTCGGCACGGCACGGTCCACACCAGGAAGCCCAGAAATCCAGCAATACATATTTACCCCTGAAGTCCGATAATTTCACGGGCTTGTCGTTGATATCGTTTTGCGTAAAGTCCGGTGCAGGTGCGCCTATACCTAATGCCTTCTCCGTTTCCATGGACTGGTAAAACTCCTGCCCGGCAGGGCTTTTTTTCAATGCTGCGCTAAGGCCGTTATACATCGGGGTAAGCTCTTTCAGGTTCATATTATTCATCACCGCCAGCTCTTTCAGGGCCACAATACTGAAAAAAGAGTTAGGGTTCTCCCCAACGAACTTACGCTGCAAGGCTTTCTTTTCATCAATAGCCGCATGGAACCGGGTGTTCAGGTTATTGGTAAAGGCGGTATCGTTCCGTTGCGCCTCTGTAGCGCCGCCATAGTCTTTATTGATGCCTGCCATCAGCGTATCATACACTGAAATAAACAATTTGTAGCGGTCGTATTCCTTGTTTACAGGCGACCCGGTGATCACGGCATCGCTGATATTGCCGGTGCTGGCTACGGTAAACGTGGCATTATCCAGGTACAGCAGGCGGCGGTCCGTATCCGGGCCATGACCGGTAAGCCCGGCGCCGCTGTGGTCTACCGTCAGCATCACCAGGTAGGGCGATTTCAAAGTGCCTTTGAATTGAAAGCTGCCATCTTTGATAACGGCAGAGTCGAGAAAGGTTTCCCCGTTTACACGGCGGTCAAGATAAGCCTTGGCGCCGGGTGCTGTTTGTCCTACCTTGCCATTAAGTGTGTATGCCTGCTGGGCAAAGCTCATGGCCGGCAACACCAGGGCCGCTAATAATGTACCTGTTTTCATAAATTAACTGTATAACGTTGGTTTATAAAACATAAAGCACAGAACCACGGGAATCTTAGCGTCCGTTTGTTTTTTTTATGTTGTATGGCCGTGCCCGCAGGGGTTTAACAGTAGTTAACATTGTAGTAATAAACTAATTAGCGTTATTGCCGTCTAATAAACCGTAGCCAGCTACCGAATAATTATCGGCCGTTTTTTGAACAATACAATTAAACGGATAGTTACTCATAGTACCTGATTGCTGTCTGTATTATTTAATGAACCGTAAAACGCTATGAGTCGATCTACAATTGCGCTTTTATTGCTGGTGTGCTGTGCCTGCAAAAACAATAAGCAAGACAGCACAAAAAATACCCTTAAGCCCTACCCTGTTATGGTATTGCAGCCTAAAAACGCCATCATCAATGCCGACTATCCCGCTACCATCCAGGGTATCCAGAACATTGAGATCCGTCCGAAAATAGACGGATATGTGGATGCCATCTATATTGATGAAGGCGCCACCGTTAAAAAAGGACAGCTGCTGTTCCGCATCAGCGCTCCCCAGTATGAACAAAACGTAAACACTGCCCAGGCCAATATCAAAATTGCCGTGGCAGATGTAAATGCAGCGCAGATGCAGCTTAACAAAGTAAAACCGCTGGTAGAAAAAGATATTATCAGCGCCTACGAACTGGAAGCCGCCGCCTACAACCTGCAATCCAAACAGGCCGCACTGGCCCAGGCACAGGCTGCGCTTAACAATGCCAAAACCAATTTAAGCTATACTACCATTTACAGCCCCGCCGACGGCGTAGTAGGTATATTGCCCTACAAGATCGGCAGCCTGGTGAACAGTACCACCACCAATCCGCTCACCACCGTTTCAAATATTACACAGATCTACGCTTATTTTTCCATCAATGAAAGACATGGACTCGATTTCTTCCTGGCTTCCAAAGGCGCTACCATGCAGGAAAAACTAGCCACCTTACCGCCGGTAACACTGGTACTGGCAAACGGTATCATACTGCCGCGGCAGGGCCGCGTGGAAACAGCCAGCGGTTTGATCAACCCATCCACAGGCGCCCTCAATATGAGAGCCACCTTCTCCAATCCCGATGGCCTGGTACGCAGCGGCAGCAGCGCCATTGTAAGGATACCCCAACCTATAGACACCGCCCTGCTGGTGCCGCAAAAAGCCACCTTCCAGATCCAGGGTAAACTGTTCGTGTATGTAATGGATGCAGATAATAAAGTAAGATCAGTAGACATCGGCTCCAATGCCAGCGCCGCCGGGCAATCGTTTGTAGTGCAGCACGGCGTAAAAAAGGGCGATAAAATAGTGGTAGATGGGATCAGTAACCTGCGGGAAGACCAGGTGATCCAACCCCGCCTCGTAAACGCGGACAGTGTTTACAACAGTCTCTGATCCATTTAAAACAATGTCATGTTAAAAAGATTTATAGAGCGGCCGGTATTGTCAACAGTAGTGTCGATCATTATTGTTACACTGGGCATATTGGGACTGGTATCACTACCCATTTCCCAGTATCCCGACATAGCGCCTCCCACTATACAGGTACAAACCTCCTACAGCGGCGCCAATGCCGATGTGGTGCTGAAAAGCGTGGTAGTACCGCTGGAACAGCAGATCAACGGCGTGGAGAATATGGACTATATCACCTCCACCGCCGGTAACGACGGTTCCGCCAATATCACCGTGAGCTTCAAGATCGGCAGCGATCCCAACATGGCGGCAGTGAATGTACAAAACGCTGTAGCCCGCGCTACGCCGCTGCTACCGCAGGAAGTAACCCGCTCCGGCGTTACCGTGCAGAAGAAACAGACCAGTAACCTGCTCATCTTCTCCATTTACAGTACCAACCCCACTTTCGATCAAACTTTCCTGCAAAACTATACCGACATTAATATCACACCGGTGATCAAACGTATCCCTGGTGTGGGCGATGCTTCGGCTTCCGGTAACATGGACTATTCCATGAGGATTTGGCTCAATACACAGGCCATGGCTTCATACGGACTGGTACCTGCCGATATCACCGCCGCCCTGGCGGAACAGAATATCCAGGCCGCTCCCGGCCAGTTCGGGGAAAGCGGCGGGCAGTCGTTCCAGTACGTGATCAAATACCCCGGTACGCTTATTGACACCACCCAGTTCGGTAATATTGTACTGCGCTCCAACCTGCGCAGCCGCCTGCTGCGGATGAAAGACGTGGCCCGCATTGAGCTGGGCGCTCTCAGCTACTTTAACAGCACCCGCACCAACGGCTACCCAGCCGTTTCTGTAAGCGTGGCCCAGGTAGCCGGCTCCAACGCCCGCGATGTGGTGCGCGAAACACTGAAAGTAATGGAAGAAGCCTCCAAAACTTTTCCCAAAGGCGTGAAATACGTGGTGCTGCAAAACGTGGACGACTTCCTTACCGCCTCCATCGATAAAGTATTGCATACGCTGGTGGAAGCATTCATACTGGTATTCCTGGTGGTGTTCATTTTCCTGCAGGATTTCCGCTCCACGCTGATCCCCGCCATATCCGTTCCGGTGGCGATCATAGGTACTTTCTTTTTCCTTAAGCTGTTTGGATTTACTATCAACCTGCTCACGCTTTTTGCGCTGATCCTGGCCATTGGTATTGTGGTAGATGATGCTATTGTGATTGTGGAAGCCGTGCATGCCCGTTTGGACACCGGCTACAAATCAGCCCGCAAAGCAAGTATTGATGCACTGGATGAAATATCCGGCGCTATTGTGTCTATTACACTGGTAATGTCGGCAGTGTTTATCCCGGTTAGTTTTATCGGTGGTTCTTCCGGCATTTTCTACAAGCAATTCGGCCTCACGCTGGCTATTGCCATTGTGCTGTCCGCCTTCAATGCACTTACATTGAGCCCGGCGCTCTGCGCTATTTTCCTGCGGCCTCACGGGAAGGAACATACGAAAATGAACTTCCTGCAACGTTTTTATAAGGCGTTCAACGTAGCCTTTGAAAAAATGACCAGACGGTATGCGGAGGCTTTGCGGTTTTTCGGTAAACGAAAATGGATCCCGCTGGGCATATTGATCATTTTCTGCGCCGGCCTGCTTATCCTTTCCAAAACAACGCCTACGGCATTTGTTCCGGCGGAAGATATGGGTACCATTAACTGTAACATCAGCCTGCCACCCGATGCCTCGCTGGAACGTACCGATGTAGTGGCCCGGAAAATTGAAAAGATCGCGGGAACTATCCCTGAGATCAATAACGTATTGGCGGTTACCGGTCGCGGACAACTATCCGGTACCGGCAGTAACTACGGCATGGTGGTAATGCGGCTCATCCCCTGGAATCAGCGTACACGCAATATACAGCAGATCATTAAGGAACTCAATAAGAAAACAGCCGATATGACAGAAGCAGAGATCAAGTTCTTTGCTCCCAATACCATCCAGGGATTCGGCGCTTCCAACGGGTTCGCATTCCAGTTACAGGATAAAACCGGCGGCGATATTGCACACTTCTTTAAGGTGAGCAAAGACTTCCTCACGGTGCTGAATGAACGGCCGGAGATCCAGTTCGCCACCACTTCTTTCGATCCTAACTTCCCGCAATACCTGATGAATGTAAACGTGCCGAAGATCAAGGATGCGGGACTGAATGTAACGGATATCACCAATGCCATGCAGGGATATTTCGGTGGTATCTATGCCTCCAACTTTAACCAGTTCGGGCAACAGTACCGCGTAATGGTGCAGGCATCGCCGGAGTTCAGGATGACGCAAGAAAGCCTGAATGCTGTATTTGTGCGCACGGCCGATGGCGTGATGGTACCTATCACGGAGTTTGTAAGTCTTTCGCAAACCTACGGCCCCCAAGCTATCACACGGTTTAACCTCTTCACCTCCATCAGCATTAACGGCTCGCCCAATACCGGGGTTAGCTCCGGCGAAGCCATTAACGCTATCCAGCAGGCCGCCGCGGAAACGTTGCCTACGGGCTTTGGTTTCGAGTTTTCGGGCCTTAGCCGTGAAGAGCTGGCAGGTGGTAGTCAAACCATCTTCATTTTCCTGCTATGCCTCATTTTTGTGTACCTGTTGCTCAGTGCGCAGTATGAAAGTTACCTGCTGCCTTTCGCCATCCTGCTGGCCATCCCCGTGGGTATTTTCGGCGCCTTCCTGTTTGCACAGATCTTTGGCGTGAGCAACAACATTTATGTACAGATCACCCTGATCATGCTGATAGGATTGCTGGCTAAAAATGCGATCCTCATAGTGGAGTATGCCGCCGAAAGAAGACGTGCCGGCATGAGCATTGCGGAAGCGGCGGTAAGCGGCGCGCAGGCCAGGTTACGGCCTATCCTGATGACATCTTTCGCCTTCATCCTGGGGCTGATCCCTTTGATGCTGGCTACCGGCGCGGGCGCCAACGGCAACCGTTCCATAGGTACAGGCGCTGTAGGCGGTATGCTGATAGGTACGGTATTCGGTGTATTCATCACCCCTACTTTGTTTATCATCTTCCAAACCTTACAGGAAAAAATAAAACGTGCGCCGGAAGAAGAAGACGATGAGGAAGAAAACCAACCACCGGCTACCGCACCGGTATCTTAAAAAAATCTGCCGCAGGCAGTTATCAAAACAGGTAATATGAACGGTCGAAACAGCATATATATTCTACTTCTTTTCATCCTGGCAGGATGCATTACGGCCTGCCGTGTCACAAAGCCTTATCAGCCCCCCGCTATCACGGATAATAACCTGTACCGGGACGTGAATACGACAGATACCAACAGTTTGGCCAGGGTTCACTGGAAAGAAATTTTCACGGACACGCTTTTACAACAGCTGATCGCTACCGGTATCCGCAACAATCTTGATCTGCAGGTAGCCTGGTCGCGGATGCGGCAGGCGGAAGCTAATTATGCGCAAAGCAGGCAGGCGCTGTACCCTTCGGTAAATGGGGATGTAAGCGCTGCCTACGCAGGCGCCTCCAACCAACAACGTACAGGCAGAACCGTTATACCGCAGCAATACAACGCGGGACTGGCCGCTACCTGGGAAGCGGATATCTGGGGTAAGCTGCGTAGTAATAAGCGCGCAGGTTTAGCCGCTTTCCTACAGGCCACCGCCAATGCCCGGGCGGTGCAAACAGGTCTTATTGCCAGCATTGCCACTAACTATTACAATCTTACTGCACTGGATCAGCAGCTGAAAATCACCCGGCAAACCGTGGTGAACTGGCAGGCTACCGTAGAGGTAATGAAGGAATTAAAAAAGGGCGATGTGGTAACCGGCGCGGCAGTGGTGCAAAGTGAGGCCAGCAGGTATGCCGCGGAAGTAACCATCCCCGATCTGAAACAATCGATCCGTGAAACTGAAAACCAACTGAATCTCCTGCTGGGACAGGCCCCCGGGCCTATCGCCCGCAGCGGCCTGGACGACCAGCAGCCGGTAATGCTGCTGAAAACAGGCGTGCCGGCGCAATTGCTGGCGAACCGCCCGGATGTGCAGGCCGCTGAATACAACCTGCGCTATTACTACGAATTAACGAATGTAGCCCGCGCCTATTTTTATCCGGCGCTTACTATTTCCGCGTCGGGAGGTTATGCCAGTTACTTTTCCCTTACCGGCCCCGGTTCCTGGATCAGCAATCTTACAGCAGGTTTAACACAGCCCATCTTTAACCAGGGCATCAATAAAACACGCCTTAAAGTAGCGAAGGAACAACAGGAACAGGCCGCACTGGATTTCCGCACCGCCGTGTTAACAGCCGGGCAGGAAGTATCCAATGCCCTGTACTCTTATCAAACCGCTGTGGAAAAAGGTAATTCGCGGCGGTTGCAGCTGCAAAACCTGCAGCTGTCCGTAAGCTATACCCAGGAACTGGTGAGATATGGATTTGCCAATTACACGGAAGTGCTGAATGCGCAGCAAAATCTTTTAACGGCGCAACTGAGCAGGATCAATGATCACCTTCAACAGTTACAGGCGGTTGTATTCTTATACAGGGCGCTGGGCGGTGGCTGGCAATAATTCCTGCCGGAACGCAATGGCGGGTATCGCCGCAGTACTGTTCAGCACCTCGTCTACCAGCCCAAAATCCCGGGCTTCCGCCGCATCCATGAAATGATCGTTTCTGAATGCATACGCCACCTCCTCCACAGAGCGGCCGGATTGTAAAGCGATGAGCTGGGAAAGTTTATGTTGCAGCCGGCCCTGTTCATTAAAAGCGATCCGTACATCTTCGGTATATCCTTTGGCGCCACCGCTGGCAGGATGCATGTGAACAGTAGCATTAGGCAGCGCATAACGTTGCCCGCTGGCGCCGGCCGTGAGAATAACCGTGCCCATACTGCCGGTGAAACCCATTGCGGTAGTGGATACGGGCGACTTCAGCATTTTCATGGTATCATAAATTGCCATGCCGGCGTAGATCACACCGCCCGGGCTGTTGATGTACATATTGATAGGCCGGTGATTTTCACTGTCGAGGTACAACAGCTGCGCCACTATGAGGTTAGCCACCTGGTCGTCGATGGCCGTGCCGAGAAAAATGATCCGCTCCTTCAGGAGCAGGCTGTATATATCAAACGCGCCGCGGCTTTCGCCGTCGATAACCGTA
>JBCNPS010000124.1:0-14775 GCA_039593235.1 Chitinophaga sp.
GTTCCCTTCAGGCCAGCCGGATGCCCGTGTACAATACTGGTTCGATGAAAATATGTTTGCGGATAACGGCGACTTCCAGTATCTCAAGTTTGTAAACGTATATGCGATCAACGACCAGGAAGATTATAACCCTGACGGTAACGTGATCATCTTCCGGTATGCCGACGGCGTGCTGCTGCTGGCAGAAGCCCTGGCGGAACTGGGCCGCAATGCCGAAGCCATCACACAACTGAACTCCGTGCGCAAAAGGGCGTTGTCCAATCCATATACCGGCCCCAGTGGCGACGCCCTGAAAGATGAGATCTTCGCGGAAAGGGCGCGGGAACTGATGGGCGAAGGGCACTATTACTTCGACCTGGTAAGAACAGGCCGCATCTTCAGTTCCAAATGGTGCTATTACCCGCTTACAAAATTACAGTTCGATATGGGCGCATGGACCTGGCCCCTGGATCCTGCTATCCAGAACCAGAATCCATTGGTGCAATTAAATACTTACTGGACTAATTAAATCTCCCGGTTATGAACTCACTGAAAAAATATAGTCTTCACGGAGTAGCGTTGCTGATGATCGCACTCACTGCATTGTCTTCCTGTAAAAAAAATAATTACTATCTCGACTCCGGGCTGGCCAATCCTTACTTCGATGGCAACGTAGTGGATTATCTCAACGCAAAACCATTCTATTTTGATTCGGTAGCGGCTATTGTAAAACTGGCAGGTATGGAAGATATTTTCACTTCCGATACCGTCACCTTTTTTGCGCCTACTGATTACAGTATCCTGAACCTCATCAAATCTACCAACAGCGCATTGTACAGCGGCGGCTTTGATACCATCCGCACATTGCAGGATGTGCCGCCCGAGATATGGCGTAAGTATTTGTCGCTATACCTTTTTCATGGCGCTAACCAGCTGAAAGACTATCCGCAGATCGATTACAACCTGCTGATCAATTTCCCGGGGCAGATGTATTACTCATGGGATAACCAACCGATGAACATTGGTGTGGTCTATAATTCAGACAACGGGGTAAAGTATGTAGGATACCGCCAGCTCAGTATTTCCTACATTCCTGATGCTGCGGCGCCAACCGCTAACTGGACCACTTCATTTGTAGCGTCCTGTAACATACTCACCAAAAACGGGGTAGTACATGTGCTGAGCGCCAACCACGCCACCTTCGGGTTTGCACCCGGCAAATTTGCCCAGGATGTACAGGCCGTATTCGCTAATTCCGGGAAGTAAAATTTTATATCAAATGAGATGCATGCAAAAATATTATAACGCACTTCTTTTATCCGGCCTTTGCATGATGCTGCTGGGGAGTTGCAAAAATAACAAGGAGAAAGTGTATGATGATCCCTACGCCGGTGGTAAGCCTGCCCTGGGCATCAGGATGAGCACCGATTTCCCGGCGCCGAGGCTCGGAGATCCTGGCTCCACCGTTACCTTTAAAGCAACAGGACTGATGCCTTATAAATCAGACCTGCGGTTTTTTATCAACAGCGAACTGGCGGAAGTTGTGGGAGTAGACAGCTCCTCTATAAAAGTAAAGGTGCCCGAAAATGCCAGCACCGGTATAGGCTATGTAACCATTGGCGATCGTATTGTATTTGGACCGGTGTTCCGCGTGAATGGTAAACTCACTTCCGATAATACCTTCAAAGCATTGGTGGGCTCCAACGGCTACATCAGCAAAGTGCTGCCACTGGCCGATGGCCGGATGATCCTGGCCGGAAGTTTTTCCAACTATGAAAACAAAGGATCGGTAAAACCGCTGAACCGTATTATTCTTATTTCCAAAGATGGGGAACTGGACCGCTCCCTCCAGATCGGAGACGGGGTAGGAGGTTACCTGAATACCATTACCACGCTGCCTAACGGCAAAATGGTGATCGCCGGAGGTTTCTCTACCTACGATATCCATCTCGGTGAAGTAAATAATATCACGGTACTGAACAGCAACGGCGCCATTGACAGTATGGTGGTAAGAACCTTCCTGGACCAGGATACCGTGCCAGCCTTCAACGGCGGGGTAGATGGCAACATCCAGCGTGCATTTGTGCATGGTAATACCATCACCGCTACCGGCAGTTTCAACTTCTACCTGCAACGGGTATACGGAAAATCGGATTACCGTGCCAAACGCGATTCCCTGATAGTGGATTCTGTAAGAATAAAAAACCTGGTGCGCTTCTTTGCCGACGGATCGCTGGACTCTTCCTTCAATTATAACTTCCTGCTGCATCGCAGCAATGATGGCCCCAATGGCCCGGTGAACGATGCTTTTATGCAGGAAGACGGGAAGCTGATCATTGCCGGGCGCTTCACGAGGTATAACAACGAATCTGTGAACTACATCGTTCGCCTGAATACAGATGGTAGCATTGACCGTACTTTCAAAGTAGGCATAGGCGCGGACAACTATATTTCATCCATCACTTATAATGAAGCCGCCCGCCGGTTTATGCTGTCGGGTAACTTTACCAGCTTCGACGGAAAAGTACAGAACGGGTTGGTAATGCTGAATGAAGACGGCTCCGTGGATCCTTCTTTCAAAGGCGCTACCAAAAATTCTGACGACAGTTATGCTTACGCCAAACAACTATCTAACGGCATGGTACTCGTAAGCGGCTATTTCAAAAACTATGGCGGCGTTCACCGCGGGCATTTTATGTTGCTGGATCATACCGGTGCGCTGGCCAAAGGATACAATACCACCGGCGACCTGGACGGTATTGTAAATGGGGTACTGGAAACGAGGAACTTCGCCGGCCAGTTGCAACTGCTTATCACCGGCGGATTCAGCAAGTTTGATGAACAACCTGCCGGCAATATCACCAGGCTTTTACTTAAATGATCGTTACCTTCTAATTCACTGACACATGCAGAAAAATAAAACAATACGGCTCAACGGGATGATGGGATTACTGTTGGGAGGCCTCGTGAGCTGGACAGCCTGCAACAAGGAACCCGACCGGGTGCTGGAGCCGGGCAACTATACCGATACTACCAGCGCTGTCGTAAAAAATCCAAAAGTACTGTTCGTGATCATGGACGGGGCCAGGGGGCAGTCGGTACGTGATGCCAACGCCCCTAACATCAGCGCGCTTACTGATCATGCCATCTTCAGCTGGAACTCCGTTACAGACACCGATATAGGGGATCTCACCACCTGGGCCGATCTGCTCACCGGTGTTCATAAAGCCAAGCACAGCATCGAAGGCAACACCATGGACAATAACAACCTGAACAACTTCCCCGTTTTCTTTCAACGCATTAAAGAAAGGGCGCCGGGTATCCATATTGCCGCCTATAGTTCTTCAGATGCATTGGGCAACAATCTTACTACCGGTGCAGACGTAAATAAAGTATTTGCAGATAACGATGAAGCCGCCACCACCGCCGCTGTAGCCGGCCTGGCAGACGACAGCGCCGGCCTGGTAATGGTACAGTACAACAATGTAGATGCCAGCGGTAAACAGTATGGTTATGACCTCAGCATACCGCAATACCGCAACGCTATCCTGCAAACGGATGATTATATAGGGAAACTGCTCAACGCGGTAAAAGCGCGTAAAAACTATGCAGGGGAAAACTGGATGATAGTAGTAGTGAGTAATCACGGTGGCGCCTATACGATACCGCCTACAGAAGATGACCATACCATTCTCAGCGATCCGAAAACGAATGGCTTTATCATTTACTCCACACCGGTGTATCTTCCTTCATTCGTGGATAAACCGTATACAGGTAACCGTTATATCGGGAAAGGAGTGCACCTGTACGGAACAGATGCCAATGCCGTGTATGCCACCATTGATGATGTGAACCGTAATTACGACCTGAAAGATACCCGTGGTATGGCAATTGAAATGAAGATAAAGGTTATGCCGGGCGCCAATGGTGATTATACCTATTCCAATACTTCCGTGCTTTCCAAAAGAGCGTCGCTTGATCCGGGTGTACAGGGATGGGCCGTAGTGCTGAACCAGAAAGGATGGCAGCTGAACGTAGGACAAAACGCTCCCGGGAGAACAGACAATATGATTGCGAACGGCGCCGATATCAGCGATGGTAACTGGCACGATATCGCTGCACAGTTTGTATATGACACCTCCGCGCAAACCATGCATGTAAGAACCTTTACCGATGGTAAGTTTAACAACGACATCAACATTACCGGTTATGGCAACCTGAATAACGCCGAACCGCTGCGCCTGGGTAACCTGCCCTATGCAGGCAGTTATCCAGCACCGGATATATACGTAACGGAACTGAAAGTATGGGACAGCACGGCCACCGACCAGGTGATCAGCGACTATGCCTGTGAAACCAATATGTCGGCCACCCATCCTTTGAGAAAACAGCTCACCGGCTATTGGTCCGCCACCGACGGGCAAGGACCGGTACTGAAAGATAAAAGTGATAACCTCTCCGATTTTAAACTGAATGGCCCGTACGGCTGGTTCAACTTCAACGACCTGATCTGCCCCGCTTCACCGGCCAACATCTCCCAGCTGATGCCACAACCTGTGGACGTAAGCCGGCAGATCCTCGACTGGCTCCAGGTATCCGCTGATCTGCGCTGGAACCTCGACGGAAAGGTATGGACCACCAGGTATGTAAGCATGAATAACAATTAATTATTTACAGGATGATAAATACAATAAAGTTCCCGCTCGCAACACTGCTGGTAAGCTACCTGGCAGTAATGGCGGTGTCTTGTAAAAAGCCCGACATTAAAGGAGAAGAGATCACCGTGCAACAGGTGGGCGTTGCCTTTAAAAGCAACAATGGGCTGATGAAGATCCCTACAGGCGACAGCAGCTACACAAAAAACGATGCCACGGTAGATATACCCTTAACGATCCGGCTGTCGGATGCTGCGCCATCGAGATTTGATATAGGCGTTACCGTTAATACGGATACCGTAGCCAATATGATCGCTGATAACCAGATCCCTGACGGGGTACTGCTGGAACAGGAAGCCTACAGCCTCCCAAACCTTGTGAACGTGCCCTTTGGCGGCGAAGAAGCCACCTTTACCCTGAAAGTGAACCTGGCTTCTTTCGAAAAATACTATGGCAAAACACTGGCGCTGGCAGTAGAGCTTACCGATCCTACCAAAAACAACAAGCTGGATGCCGCAAAGAAAATAGTAGTGGTACAGATCAATACCACCAGCATTGTACCGGTAGACCAGATCCATTATGTGTATTATCCTGATAACGGTAAATCCATCCAGGTGCCTGCGGTTCGCGGAAAGAACTATACCGTAGGTCCGGGCACGTTACAGGTACCGGTAAATGTAAGTTATACCAGCAGCGCCGGTCCGTCTTTTTACCTGCGGGTAAAACCCAACATGGATACCATTGCCAAACTGCTGGCGGCTAATGGTTTGCCTGGTACGGAAGCCCTCACTGCGGCGGATTTTTCCCTGCCGGATTCTATTTCGTTCAAGGACTTTAATAACTCCCTGTCGTTTCCCGTTACCGTGAAACTGGCTGCCCTGCTGGCGCATCCGGGAAAGAAAGTGGCGCTGGCGGTAGATATCACCGATCCATCTATCTACAAAATAGATACTACCAAAAAAACAATGGTAATAGTAGCAGATGCTTCAGGGCTTAAATACAACCCGTATTCCGGTACGGCGTTGCAACTGCCTGCCGGCGTAGGCGCTTCGGTAACCATCAAGGCGGCGGACTTTGACCTCGGCGGGGAAGGATGGGGCTATCATGAAACTACGGACAACAATATTCCCGGCACTTACCGTCCCAATGAAGGTGTGGATATTGAAGGCAACGGCGCCAACATTGGCTTCACTGCCGATGGCGAGTGGTTGAAATACAGCGTGGAAGTACCTTCCGAAGGCGACTACGACATTGCCATTGCGATTACCACGCCTAATGGCGGCGACCGTGGACTGCACGTAGAAGTAGACGATGTAAACCAAACCGGCAGGATCCCGTTCACCAACACAGGCGGCTGGGGCAACTGGGTGTATCTGCACGGCAACCTGCACTTCACACCCGGTAAGCACCTGGTGAAGTTTGTATGGGAAACCGGCGATACCAACCTGCGGGATTTTATATTCACCCGTAAAAATTAACCATTGCATGGGATTGTTCAACCGGAACAATCCCATGTTTTTTTTCTCCATGAAAACTTAATCCGCGTATGAAAACTATCTTACACAACCCTCCCAAAATCTGTTTGCTGTTATTTGTTTTAGCCCTGTTGCCTTTTATACAGGCAACTGCGCAAACATGGCAATTGATCAATCCGTTGTACCCCACAAAAGATGCTTTCGTAGCAGCTTATAATGTAGCTGACTACGGCGCCTCCGGCGATGGCGTTACTGATGTAACTGCCATTTTCCAGAGCAGGCTCGATACCCTGCGCACCCTCGGCGGTGGTACCCTGTTTGTACCGCAGGGCAAATACAAGATCAGTGGCAACCTGGTGATCCCCAAAGGCGTTACCATTCGCGGGGAATGGCAAAAACCAGTAAAAGGACAAGCCATCACCGGTACCATCCTCATGGCTTATGCCGGTCGGGGTGATGAAAATGCAGCCGCCTTTATTACCATGGAACCTTCTTCCGCGGTAATGGATATGGCGATCTGGTACCCGGAGCAATTGCCCGGCAGCATTACGCCGTATCCGCCGGCTATCCTGTTTGGTAAGCCCAACTATTTTGGCAATGATTACTGTAATGCCAAAAATGTAACTTTTGTGAACGCCTACAGCGGGGCGGTGTTTTCCCGTGTCAACGGCGGCAGCTGTCCCATTATCAACGGTCTTTATGGCACGCCGCTTTCCCGTGGCATTGAAATAGACAACATTGCCGATGTGGGTCATATGGAAAGCATCGATTTCTCCCCGGCGTACTGGTCGGGCTCCGGTCTTGCCAACGCACCCGCCGCCGGCAGCTCCTTTGAAGGATGGATCTACCAGAATGGTACCGGTATTGTGATGAGAAGAAATGATTGGTCGTACACCTGTTTTGTAAATATTGAAGGATATAACAAAGGATTTCACGCAGCGCCATCGCTTACCAGCGCAGGTTCTATTCCCAACGGGCACAACTACGGCATGACCTTCACCAATTGTAAAACCGGTATTTACCTGGAGGTAGTAAGTTCAGACGGTATCATGTTTGCCCGTTGCAATACCGTTTCCTGCGAAACCGGTGTAGCCATTGCCTCCGGCACTTCCGGCACTGCGCAGTTTCACACCTGTACATTGGGCGGCACGCTGAACGGCGTTATTGTTGATCCGGCTTCCACCACCCGCACTATGATGGAACAATGCACCGTCACCAAAGGAAAGGTAGATATTGGCGGTGGTACGCTCCTGGCATCCGACAATGATTTCAATAACAACCAGCCGCAAATTATGCTGGGCAATAATTCCAGGGGTATTATTACCGGCAACCGTTTTTCCAAGGGAGTCAACATCCAGAACAATTCGCTTTACACCAGCACCATTGATCATACACCGCTTACACTAAAAGCATTGCCTGCATTCCCAAATGTGAGCAGCGAAACGAAGAAGCCATCCAGGGCCGTATTGTACATTGCCACCAAAGCGCCTTTCAATGCAGTGGCTGATGGCACTACAGATAATACCACGGCGTTGCAATCGGCGCTCAACAAAGCATCGCAGGATGGAGGCGGTATCGTGTTCCTGCCGCCGGGAAAATACAAGGTAACCGGGCATCTTACGGTGCCTTCCGGCGTGGAACTGAAAGGATCCGCTGATCTTAGTTCGGTACCTATGGGGCCTGGTAGTATTATTGAAGTTTATGCAGATAAGAATAATGCAGCGGGCACACCATTCCTCAAACTATCTGCCAACAGCGGTGTTAGGGGAATGACCTTCAATTACCCGGAGCAGGTGTACTCCAACTTACCAAATGCACCGGCATATCCGTACCTGATACAGGTAACCGGCAGCGATGCGTACATCGTGAATGTGGGTATGCGCGCCACTTACAGCGGCATAGATCTATTCACGTACAAATGCGATAACCATTACCTCGACTTCGTTGCCGGGCACGTATTTAAAAACGGCATCCGCGTTGGAGGAAATTCTGCCGGAGGCAAAATTTACAATCTCCAGTTCAATACCATCGTATATGCAGCAGGGGCAGAATCAAAGTTTGGCAGCTGGCCCAATTCGCCCACCGGCGATAATTCCGGCGCCTATGATTACAATTATGCGAACCTCGATTTCCTCACGCTGGGCAATTGCCAGGATGAAATATTGTACAACGATTTTGTATTCGGTTCCCACAGCGGTATTGTATTGAAATCTGAAAACGGCAGCGGTCCATCTGGTTTAAGCCTGGGGTTGGGCATTGATGGTTCCCGCAACAGCATGCGTTTTGAAGGCTCCTCCGGCAGCGGTATGGATTTTATCAATACACAAATAGTCGGGTATGGTGATACCACTACCACGTATATTTCCACGCAGCCAACCTACACCGGTTCCTCCACCATGTTTAACTCCGACTATTGGGGTAATCCCGGCAAAGGACTGATCATGAACGGTGGTACCATTAACATGCAGCAGGCGAACTTTCATCATCCCGGCCAATTGAGATGGGGTAATATCACCAATGGCGCGCTGAATGTGCACAACTCGGCTATCTGGTCTGTAGGTTCCTTACTGAATACAGGCGCGGGCCCGCATTTGTCGGCACGCTCCTCCATCATCGACAGTACACAACTGCAAACCAGCACCGCGGCTTTATGGAAAAATAACCTCGGCAATATCTGGGGTGTTTCCATTGTAGGCGCTATGGACCGCCAGGGCTGGACGGCCACAGCTTCTGTTAACAACGGCAACGCGCAAAATGCGCTGGACAGCAACGCCACCACCCGCTGGGATACACAAGGCTCGCAGGTGAACGGGCAAACATTTACGGTAGATATGAAAACGGTGAACACCTTTCACGCCATTGTGCTGGATGTTACCGGCAGCCCGGACGATTCGCCCGCTGGCTACAGCATATACACTTCCGGCGACGGCGTGAACTGGGGCAGCCCGATTGCCACCGGCGTAGGCAATACCGGCATGACGCTGGCCGCTTTCACGGATAAAACCGGCAGGTATATTAAAATAGTGCAAACCGGCGCTAAAGGCAATTACTGGTCCATACACGAGCTGTATGTTTTTGGTAAGGTAGATGTAGCCAGCGTGAGCGTAACGCCGGTATCTGCCCGTATAAAGGTGGATTCTACCTTACAGCTGACCGCCACCATCCTGCCGGCAAAAGCCACCAACAAAGCCAAAATATGGACTTCCGATAATACGGCAGTAGCCACCGTAGACAGCACCGGCAAAGTGAAAGCAAAAAGCGCCGGTGTGGCAGTGATCACGGTAACTACACTCGACGGTAATAAAACCGCTGTTTCTTCAGACACGGTGTATTCCACTGCATTTATAAAAGCGCCCCCGGTAGCTGTTAGTCCGCAGTTCCTGGTAAAAGCCGCACCTTATGCCGGCAGGATAGCTATTGAGTGGTCGGCGCCCGGCAAATGGAAGTGGGTAAAATTCGTGGTACAGCGGGCCGATGACGGGCAGCATTTCTATAACGTGGACACCCGCGCTGCCAACCCCGAAGAAGCATTGTATAAAGTGATAGATGATAATAAGACCAGCGGTGAAACCTGGTACAGGGTGCAGTCCGTAGGCCCGGGCAACGAAGTGGCTTACAGCAACATGGTAAAAATAGCGCCCACAGATGACATTTTCGTATATCCTAACCCGGTAACCGCGGGCCGTGTATCGCTGCAGTTCCGCGAGGGTCCTGCCGGCAGGTACCAGCTGCGCTTATTGAATTACATGAACCAAGCGGTGTATACCGGTACGGTGAATGTAGCGGATAAGCGTACGCCTGTGGCGCTGCAATGGGGCAGTAAAGTGTTGCCGGGGTATTATTTGCTGGAAGCAACGCATACCAGTGGAAAGCGGTTGGTGAAGGCTGTGGTGGTGCAATAAAGGGGGTAATTGTTTATTATTCGATCTGATATGACGGCCGGCCTATTGAGGCCGGCTTAATTTGTGGGGAACTTTAAAACAAAAGTACCCGGATCATAAAATCATTTGATACTTTGCAGTAAAATCTGCCAGATGCCAAAATCCTTACCGGATCAAAACAGCGATCCTTTGCTCCATGCTTTCATAGCCGGTAAATCCGCACAAACACTGGCATTGCTGGAACATTTTATTGCACAATATGAAAAGCTGGGGAAGATATACCTGTATCCCACCAAATCAATGATCGGTATCGGTATCAATGATATCCGCGTAGCATGGGTTACACAGCTGGGAAAGAATTTTGTACATATCGTGTTCCCCTTTGAGAAACCCTATCCTGATAATTTGTGCTTTCAGAAAATAGCGCAGGTACCGGGCAGTAACCGGCAGTTTAATCATCATTTCCGTATGTATCTCCCGGAAGATATCAATGAAGAAGTACAGGGCTTTATGCGGTTATCGCTGACATAAGGCAGCAGGAAAAGCAGGTTTTAAGTATATTTAGGAAGAAACCTGTATAAAACACCGCCTCTATGAACCATCTTCGCCCTGCTTCCAGGAATATGATTGAATCCATCCTGGTGCTGTTGCTGCTGCTGGCTTTATTGCTGGCCCTTTATGATGTGCTGCGCCTGTTTTTCGGGGTCCTCACTTTCGCCCTGATCTTTTCTGTTTCCTTTCATCACCTGTTTGAACGCATGGTGATATGGCTCAAAGGCCGCCGTAGGCTGGCCGCCACCATATATGCGGTAGCGTTGGTAGCCATTATTGCCCTGCCGGTTACTTATTTCATTGCGGCCCTCAGCGGGCATATCAGGGAAGCCATCCACTGGATCGGTAATGTAAAGGAAAACGGCCTCCCGGAGTTGCCGGCCTGGCTGGTGAACATGCCTTACATTGGCAGCGATATCACTGATTTCTGGGAGCATTTGCAGGAAAGTCCGCGGGAAACATTATCCACTAATATCCATGAGCAACAGGTGAGAATGGTGCTGCATCATATTATCAGCAGCGGTGCAGGCATCCTTGGAGCTGCAGGGCAGCTGATCATCGGTATTATCATTTCAGCGTTTTTCCTGGTAGGAGGAGAGAAGGCGGTGAAACCCATCAGGGCTACCGCCCAGCACCTGCTGGGGCATAAAGACGGCGCCAGTCTTTTGAATGCTACCACCATGGCTATAAAGGGCGTATCTATAGGCGTAATGGGCACTGCCTTCATTACAGGAGTGGTGGCGTTTATAGGGCTTAAAATTGCAGGCATCCCCTTTGCCCTGGGGCTGGCAGCGCTCGTTTTTTTCCTGGTGGTGATACAGATAGGACCGCTCGTGGTATGGATCCCTTTAATTATCTGGATGGCCATACAGGGGCATACGGGCATGACGCTTTTCCTGATCATTTACGGCGCCGCCATGCTGATAGGGGAAGCTATCCTGAAACCTTTGCTGATTGCCCGGAGCGGCAAATTGCCCTTCCTGGTATTATTTCTCGGCGTAATTGGCGGTATGGCGGCATGGGGATTTACCGGGATGTTCAAAGGCGCTATCATTGTGGCGGTGTTCTACACCGTATTCACTTCCTGGCTGGAACGTAAAGATACCGCCCGTGGCGTGCATGCTGCGGAATAGGTAGTATCTTCGCCACCAGCATTAAACGGATTATGAAAGCAGCCAGCATCAGCGATATAAAAAAAGAATTAACAACCCTGTCTCCGGCAGAACTGCAGGCCCTATGCCTGCGCCTCGCCAAATATAAGAATGATAACAAGGAACTGCTTACCTACCTGCTGTTTGATGCGCATAACGAAGAAGGCTATATCGCCGCCGTAAAAGAGGAAATAGATAAAGGATTTATTGAAATGGCCGGCGATAAATTATATCACGCCAAAAAAAGGTTGCGGAAGATCCTGCGTATAACGAATAAGCATATACGCTATATGGGCGCCAGGCCTGCTGAAGTGGAACTGCTTATTTATTTTTGTACAAAGATGAAATTATCCGGTTTATTATCTTCCTATAGCATTCAGCTGAATAACCTTTATGAGCAGCAGGTAAAGAAGATCACCAAAATAGTGGCCACCCTGCATGAAGATCTGCAATACGACTATCTCCGGCAGCTGGAGCGGCTTACAGGCAAAGAATAGGTACGCTTTGTAAATCCGGTTTGCTCCCTTCGCAGGAAAATTTTATTTTGAACGCATGAAAGTTCTGTTTGAAACGCCGAGGCTGCAGGTACGCACATTTGCAGCTAACGACGATGCCTTTGTACTGGAATTGCTGAATACGCCCTCCTGGCTGCAATATATCGGCGACCGCCATATACGCACCCTGGAAGATGCGCAGCGTTATATCATGAACAACCTGTTACGCCTATACGCAGAACAGGGATATGGCGCCTGGGTAGTAGTGTTAAAGGAAACCGGGACGCCTATCGGTATCTGTGGATTGTTTAAAAGAAAATACCTGGAGCAGCCCGACCTGGGGTTTGCTTTCCTGCCGGCCTTTGAGGGGCAGGGCTATGCGTATGAAGCGTCTGCCGGCACCATCACCTATTCCAGGCAGGAACTGCCGTTCCCACGCCTGTTTGCCATCACGCAACCGGATAACCAGCGGTCCGTCCGTTTGCTGGAACGCTCAGGGTTTACCCTGCAGGGAACTATTCTCCCTCCGGGAGAAGCGAATGAGCTGATGCTGTTTGACCTTGAATTAAGCCGCTGATTGCCGCCGTTTCCGATACGCGATCACCCAGTTTGCCGCCAGGTAAAACAACGAACCCACACACAACACCACCAGTCCTGATCTCAGCCATGTGGCAGCGGTTACAGACAACCCGATTCCTGTACCCAGCGCTACATAGGCAGCGAGACAAACCGGGCACTTTGGCAGCAGTACGAGGGTGATGCCCGGTATCAGCCATCGTACTCCTTTTACAAAGCGTTGCCGGAAGGTAAGCGGACCGGTGGATTGCGCAGTGGTTGTTTTGCGATCACTGCTGCCCGTAGCAGCACCGCAGGAACAATGTGTTTTCATGATGATTAGTCTTCAGAACAACAGGATCCCGGTGTCTTTTCCTTATGATACCTGCCGGTATTGTCTACATGCCCTTTCTCATCGTAGTTGTCGTGATGCCGTACCCAGGAAGTTAAATCCCCCCGGTCGTTGGTTTCGTTACGTCCAAATGGCGCTATATCCAGGTAATTGTAGGTGGCCAGCTGTAATTCGCCACCACGGCCATAAGTTGAATACGTGTGGTAGATATCACCGTTCTCATCTTTATAAAATACACTGAGCCCCGGAAGATCCTCCATACTCTGTGGCATATCTTCCACCACATTGTAATTATAAAATACTTTCCCGCTCTTCAGTTCCTCCGGGTGGAAAGATACATGGTAATCATAATTGAAATCGCTTTCACCGGAAGATACCCATTTGAAATGCCAGTCCATACGCTTGCGGAACGCTTCCAGCGTTGCCAGCGGCGCGCGCGATACCACTACTAATGATACATCATGATGCTCCAGGTGAGGCAACACGCCATTAATGGAGTCAGCTGCAAAAGAGCAGCCTACGCAACCTGTTTCTTCATGGGGACCAAACATAAAATGCTGGATGATCAGCTGGCTGCGGCCTTCAAACAAGTCGGAAAGGGTTACCTTGCCTTCCGGGCTGTTAAATACATAGTTCTTCTCTACTTTTTCCCATGGCAATGCCATACGCTCACGGGTAAGCTCATCTCTTAAACGGGTATATTCTTTCTCTTTCTGAAGGAACTTTTTCCTGGCTTCCTGCCATTCTTCAGCAGATACAACTTTGTGGGTGGGACCGGGTTTAACAGCACTATCTTTAAAACCAGTCGTTACAGGAGTACTCATGATTTCTATGATTTTAATGTACTACAAATCTCAGGAGTTAAAACGTAAAAGAGCATGTGTGAATGCGACTAATTTAGGGGGTGTTTGTGCCACCGGAATAGGTTAAATTTGTGTTGTAACAGACACAAAATGCTATGAAGACTGTTTCTTTGCTGATTTATGAAGATGCCGTTTTATCGTCCGTGTCCAGTGTGATGGATATCCTGGTCGCCACCAACCGTTTCCTTACTGAAGCGGGGAAGGAGCCTGCCTTTAAGCTGGAACTGGTGAGTGAAAAGATGAAGAACATCCAGCTCCATACCCCGGCCCAGTTTATTTGTTTTAAAACCATCGATGAAGTAAAGCATACCGACCTTATCCTTGCGCCCGCTTTTGAAGGCTCGCCGGATACTGTGCTGGAAAAGAACAAGGCGCTGGTGAACTGGATCCGCACTATGCATGCCTGCGGTACAGAAATAGCCAGCCTGTGCCTGGGAAGCTATTTCCTGGCCGAAGCCGGGCTGCTGAACGGCAAATCCTGCACCTCGCACTGGATGGCCCTCGATGATATGCGTAACCGCTACCCCGGAATTAATATCCTGCCGGATAAGGTAATGACAGATGAAGACGGTATTTACACCAGTGGCGGCGCCTTTATTTCGCTGAACCTGGTATTGTACCTGATAGAAAAATTCAGCGGGCGGGAAATCAGTATCCAGGTAAGCAAGGTATTCTCTATTGATATGGACCGTTATAACCAGGCGCATTTCGCTGTGTTCCAGGGCCAGCGACGCCATGAAGACGAAGACATCCTCAAAGCGCAAACGTACATAGAGCAACACTATGATCAGCAGATCTCCATAGAGCAGATTGCCGGT
>JBCNPS010000125.1:0-14677 GCA_039593235.1 Chitinophaga sp.
TATAACCCATTAAATCATTCGGCACTTTCGCGTCATTGAACAAATCGCTGGCGGCGAAAAGCAGTATCCGCGACTTCAATGCCAGAGCAGCGCCTTTGGTTACCCTTCCTTTGCCGGCTGCTGCTTCGTAGGAAGCCGGTAGTTGCTGTGCTGCCAGGTCGCATTCTGCGGCAATGAATTTGATGCATTCATCAAAAGTGGCTCTCTTCACACTTAATATCTCCTGTTCATCTCCCTTAATATTAAAAGTTTTGGTGATCAAAGGAACCCCGCCATAGTAACGCACCAGCATATGATAGTACCAGGCGCGCATAAAATGCACTTCGCCGGTCATGCGGGTACGCAGGTTTTCATCCGTAATAGGCACATCTGCAATTTTTTCCAGGAACATGTTACAGTTGCGGATAGCCTTGTAATGCAGGTCCCACCGGGCGAAATCATTAATAGCGCCCACGTCGTCGGCGGAGGCATTTCCCTGTACTACCCTGGAGGTGTTGTAATCGTGGATAAAGCGGCTTTCATCTGTCATGGAGGAAAGCATTACTTCGAGGAATCCGGGGCGCATCTGAACATACAGATCGTTCACAAATGCCTGCACCAGGCCCACATCTTTCCACACATCTGTTTCTTCATATTCGGTAAGCGGTTTCTTTTCAAGAAAGTCTTTATTACAACCGGCAGTCACCGCACATAACAAAAAGGCGCCCGCTATATATCTGATGATGGTTAATTTCTTCATGGCACATTAATTAAAAGGTTACGTTTAATCCCACGTTGTAGATCTTGGTTTGCGGATAGAACTGTCCGCTTCCACTGGGCGCTTCGGGGTCAAAAATCTTTACATTGTCGATAGTCACCAGGTTCTGGCCACTTACGTATACCCGGAGGTTTTGTAACCCAACGCGCTTGCAGAGTTTGGAAGGAATATTGTACCCGAGATCCAGGGTTTTTAAACGGACATAGTTGGTGTTCCAATACCAGAATGTGTTCTGGCGGTTCACCCAGTACTCACGGTCACGGTCGTACGCTCTTGGCCAGGATCCGTTGATATTATCTTCTGTCCAGCGGTCTTTTACGTATGCCATGGGGAAGTTACCGATCAGCCCTGATTCTGTACGCAGGTACTGGCTGGCGCCGGTAGCGCCCTGCCATAACATGGTGAAGTCGAAGTTTTTGAACTTCGCAGTCATGGTTAAACCAAAGATCCAGGTTGGATTTTCGGTACGGTCCATACGAACGCGGTCAAGGTCGTCAATTACACCATCTCCATTTTTATCAAGGAAAATAATATCGCCGGCCCTGGCGCCGCCTACGTGTGCGCTTTTATCTACTTCTTCCTGTGTTTTGTAAATACCAATGGCCTGGTAATAAAGTGGTGCGCCTATCTGTTTACCGGTTGCCTGCTGATATGCCGGCAGGTTCGGGGTTTCATCAAAGAACAGCACTTTGTTTTCAGCATGTGTAACAGTACCTATTATTTCATAATGGAATTTTTTGATGTCGTTTTTGTGGCTTAGTACCAGTTCGAAACCCTTATTTTCCACCCTGGCGATGTTTTCCTGTGGCAGCGTCATCCCGGTGTAGCCGGGCATCGACTGGCTACGGCTGGCGAGGATGTTGGATCTTTTGGTGAGGAAATAATCTCCTTCAAAAGCCAGTTTATCTCCCAGTATTTTTGCCTCGATACCAAAGTCGTAGTTATTGGCTACTTCCCAGGTGATCGCTTCGTTGGGTGATCTCAGCTGGTAAAGCCCTTTATTAAGATCGCCGCCCAGCATTACACCGCCTGCGCTGAAGCCATAAGTGCTCAGGTACTGGAACGGATCAATCTGGTCGTTACCCATTTGTCCCCAGGATGCGCGCACTTTGAAGTAATCCAGCGTACGGATGCTTTTCTTCCAGAATGCTTCGTTAGACAGTACCCATCCTGCAGAAGCTCCGGGGAACAGCCCCATGCGGCGGCCTTCCGGGAAGTTCTGGGAACCGTCGTAACGCATGTTGAAATCAAACAGGTAGGTTTCCTTGTAGTTGTAAGAAACACGTCCGAAGTAATTACGACGGGCATATTCAAACCCGCTTCCCGAGTTGTTCTTTTCTTTATCGCCGCCCAGGTTCAGCTGATCCAGCTTATCACTGATAAAGTACCTGCGGTTGGCAGAGAATCCGTCATTCTTCAGGGTAGCCTGCTCAAAAGCTATGAAGCTGCTGAGGTTATGCTTGCCGAAAGAACGTACGTAGTTTAATTTGAAGTTGACGGTGATCTGTCTTAATGTACTGAACTGCTCCGTTAATTCGGGAGCGCTTACTCCCCTGGAACCTGCATTGAGCTTATGTGTTGGGTCATTTGCATCTGCCAGCGTGTATAATGTCCAGGGTTTGATATAAGATTTGTAGAAGTCAAAGTTCTGATCGTAGGCAAAACTACCATCTACAAATAATCCTTCCACTCCGGGGATATTTACTACGGCCGACATGTTAGTGTTGATCACATAGTTCTTATCATTGGTGTAACCGATTGCATTTGTTCCTGTAACAACAGGGTTATCACCGTATTCAATATCGGGGCCAGGCAAACCGTTGGGCCAGATGACATTTTCCGTAGGGCGGCCGCGCATCAGGGATCTGAAAATGGAACCGGCGCTTCGGGGAGGGAAGTTCCTGTTTTCCAGGCGTCCCGCCAGGTCGAACCGTAAGCGGATGTAATCGCTCACTACCGCATCCAGGTTAGCCCTAACGTTTTGTTGTTTGTAGTTGGTAGCGCTGTTCTTGTAAATACCATCCTGGAATAAGGAACCCAGTGAAACGAAATACGACATTTTCTCTGTTCCCCCGCTCAGCGACATGTCGTGCCTGTTTTGCAGGGAGTACTTTTTAATCGCGGCATCATACCAGTTGGTGTTAGGATACAACCATGGGTCGGAGCCATCTCCGAATTTCTTGATTTGTTCATCTGTGTACTTCGGCGCATCTCCACCATACTTTAAAATCTCGTTCACCACTTTGGCATATGTAGGCGCATCCGCCATTTCAGGCAGCCTGGTGGGCGTTACAAACGACTGGTTAAAGCCATAGCTCAGCGTTGGTTTACCGCCCTTACCACGTTTGGTGGTAACGAGGATAACACCGTTGGCGGCACGTGAACCATAAATGGCGGCGGCGGCGTCTTTCAGGATGGAAACACTTTCGATGTCGTTGGGATTCATGCGCTCAAAGCCATCGCGCGGAAAACCATCTATCACCACCAGCGGGTTACTGTTACCTAAAGTGCTGCGGCCACGGATAAAAATACGGGAGCCGTCATAACCGGGCTCACCACTGTTGTTAACGGCAATAATACCGGGAATACGTCCAACAAGCGAATTAGAGATATTAACGTTGGGTGACTGCTGCAACTCGGCGCCTTTTACAGATGATACTGCGCCGGTTTTGGTAACTTTCTTCTGGGTACCGTAACCTACTACTACATACTCATCAAGGGTTTTCTGGTTTTCCTTTAATACAACATTCAGGGAATTTTTGCCCTCCACTTTCAGTTCCTGGGCATCAAAGCCGATGTATTGGAATACGAGTACCGCATCTTTTTTAACATCGGTCAGTGTATAATTGCCTTTTTCATCGGTGGTAGCGCCTTTCTTTGAGTCTTTCACCAGTACCGTAACCCCGGGCAGCGGGTTACCGTTGATGTCTTTTACCTTTCCTTTAACTGTTAGATTTACTTGTTGCCATACACTGGGTAATGGCGGGCGCGCGGCGAGGGCGCGGCTGTGGGTTGCAAAAAGGCATAGCAATAGCATAGCCTTTGCATAACGTGGGTTCATGCTACAAGTGATTTTGGAAGATGATAAAATTTGTCTGTTAACTAGCTTTTCATAACGACGAAACGGGTATTCATGTCTATGTAAGATAGACATGAAAAGTTTAATTATTTTCTAAAAATAATTGTCGGCAGCACAATTATTTTAAAAATTCTTCTTTAAAAAGAGAATAAATGAAATTACTGCCGGCATAAGTATACAGGGGCGTAACTTTTCTTGTATCAAAAGTTTACACCCCTGTTCCGGCAGAGTTCTATCTTCGCAGGATACTCCAATACGCATCCCTATGTTCAAAAAATTATGCTGGGTCCTGGTACTTCCCGTATCCCTCCTTGTAGCGTGTAATAAAGATATGGCCACCACCGGCTTCCAAAACCCGCCCGTGGTTACACCGGTAAAATCGCCTATTCCGGACAAAGAAGTGAATACCTCCCTGCAGGGAACCGTACTGGATGAAAAAAACGTACCCGTTGCCGGCGCTACCATTAAATGCGGCAATGCCACAACAAATACAGACGCCAAAGGCAACTTCCGGATCGCCGGTGTAAACGCCAACGAAGTAGCGGCGGTGGTTCGTGTAGAGAAAAACGGCTATTTCCCGGGGCTCCGCACCTTTCACATAGCAGAGCCGGGCATGTTGCAATATGTACAGGTACAGCTGCTGCCTAAAAAGGCAGCCGGTACTTTCAACGCGGCTTCCGGCGGCAGTATCACCACTTCCAACGCGCAATTCACTTTCGTAGCCCAGCAGGTACTGGGGGCCGACAACAAGCCTTACTCCGGAACAGTGTCCCTGTTTTATGCACCCATTAATCCTGAAGATGATCGCTTCGAAGACATCATGCCCGGCGACCTACGTGGGATCAGTAGCAGCAATGCGTTGGTTGGACTGAAATCTTACGGCATGATGGCACTGGAGCTTCAGAGCGCTACCGGCGAAAAACTTCACCTGGATACCACCAAATCCGTTGCCTTTAAAATGACGATCCCGAACGGCCTGCAAAGCAGCGCCCCGGCTACCATCCCGTTATGGCATTTCGAAGAAAGTTCCGGTGTATGGAGGGAAGAAGGCAGCGCTACTAAAACCGGTAACAGTTACACCGGTACGGTTAAACACTTTTCTTTCTGGAACTGTGATGCCCCATTCCCGGTGGTGAAGTTCCGCGCCACCTTCCAGGATGTAAACGGCACCCCGCTCTCCAATCTCAAACTACGCATGGAAAGAACTGATGGCAGCAGCGCTACCAACGGCTATACCAATGAAAACGGGGTAGTAAGCGGCGATATCCCCAAAGGTGAAGTACTGAAGTTGCAGGCCGTAAATAAATGCGATGTTGCTATAGATACCCGTAACATCGGCCCATTCCAGGACAGCACCAATATCGGCGTACTGAAAATAGCCATTACTCCTGAAAATTATATTCACTTCAGCGGAGCAGTCACTACCTGTGATAACGTGCCGGTACAAAAAGGAGTTGTTAACATCGAAGTGGATGGTATCGTTTACCGCGCTGCGGTTACTTCAGGCAAATATAATATCGGTATCCTCCGCTGCCAGGATGATGTGGCAACCGCCACCATCAACGCCGAAGATGAGGCAGGTGGTAAAATGACCACTGTAACGCTGCCTGTTACAGTGGGCGCCTACGTGAGGAACCTCGCCGCCTGCGACCTGATCCAGCCGGACTTCATCAACACCCTGTTCAACGGCAAACCCATAAACTTTGCATCACCGGATATGATCACTTTTCAACGGTTTGGCCAAACCGGCTTATTCAGCGGATCCAAATCCGATGGTACTGCTACCTATCTTTCCATGCAGAACACGGCGCCAGGCACTTACCCAAGCAGCTCCCTTCAGTTTTCATCTGCCGGGAAATACTACCATGGAACAGGCACCTATACCGTTACCGGTTCCGGTTCTGTAGGCGATTACTTCACAGGATCCTTTACTGGCACAGTTTCGCAGGATTCTGTTGCCAACCCTGTACCCTACCCGCTCAGCGGCAGTTTCCGGATCAGGATCACCCAATAACATGACGCATATATTATTAAAAAGCCATTAGCGAAATACTAATGGCTTTTTTTTGCATAATTTTATATCTCTGAGCGTTATAGATGCATCACCATATGTTTTATGAAGAAACATTACTTTCTCATAGCTATCCTTTCAATGGTAACATTGCTGTTTTCCTGCAGTAAGGAAATGAGCAATGAGGGAGATGGTACCTTACCCTCCAACAGCAATTGCGAATATGCGCCCTACATGAATGGCTCCTCTTTTTCCTACATTAATGTAAACCGTTCAAAAGACACGATCTCCTACACCCTCACTGTTTCAGAAGACACGACCATTAACGGTATTGTGTATAAAAAGGTGGGAAATGACAGCGTATTCACCTGCTCTAACTGTAAAGACGGCATCTATACGCAAATAGCCAGTATTCTTACTTTCCAGGGTTACAGTGCAGATAGCCTGGAGCTTACCTACCTGAAAGATAATGTACCGGCAGGCACTTCCTGGCAGGATACCATCACCGTAAACAACGGCGGTGTGAATACCTCCGGTATCCTGGAATTTACTATCATGGAAAAGGATATCACCAAAACAGTGAACGGTAAGAATTATGCCTCCGTGATCGCCGTAAAAATGGATGCTTATGCCATTGTATTCGGTAACCCGGTATCTGTGGGCACCATCTCCACCAGCTACTACGGCAAAGGCGTAGGGCTTATAGAAGCTGATCAGCTGCAAGACACTACCCTGCTGCTCTCTTATACCATCCAGCCTTAATAGGCAGTACTTACCATAGTAAGCAACCGCTCTACGGCCCTTCTCACACTGCTGGCAGATTCATGATGATTATTCACCAGCACGCTGAACACCAGTGTTCTCTTTTTCTTTGTTTCAAGATAACCGCTCAATGCTACCACCCCAGTTAATGTGCCTGTTTTAGCGTGCACTTTCAGCCGTTGATAATAGTTCTTCAATGTTCCCCTCCCCCCGGTGGGAAATATCTGCCAGAGGCGTTCCTGCGGAAATTGTTCCCGCATCAGGGTGAGCGCCCTTACAAAATCACGGGGCGTAAACAGATCGTACCGGGAAAGTCCGGAACCATCCTCCCACTGCGGCGGATGGGGCAGGCTTTTGAGATCCCCGGCAAGCAGGTAATCAATGGTGCGGGTGCTGCTGATGGTATCCCATAAAACGGAAGAAGCCATCACCAGGGTTTGTTCTGCAAAAAAATTGTCGCTGCGTTCCATCATGGGAATGAACAACGAATCTACCGGGAGGCTTTTCAGCATCTTGTAGCTTCCTGCCGGCGGTATAACGGCCAGTCCTATACGTTTATGCAAAGTGTCTTCCAGCCGTTGCCGCAAATCCTGTACAGATCCCGTAATAAAAGGCACTTCGGCTTTCTCAGGTTCCCTGTCTTTCGGATTATATTTCAGGTAGAAGATATTATTACGTTCGTCTCTCGATATAATCGTTTCGCTCAGGGTATCATCTTCCATAACATCCAGGTCATAGAAGGCCGGCACAATGCTGTTGTTCTTCCCCTGGTGGCGGATACGGACCACATTGCCATACATGGGCCACTCGTTCAGTTCCGGCTGGTAGTCGTCGGCAAAATCGCCCCAGCTCCACCCGGGACCAAAGCGCTTGTTGGCATTCACACCGGGAACGAGATAGATCTTTTTACTGGTTTGCTGCAATAGCTGCAGCAGGGGTTGATAATTGTAATCGGGATGCAGGAAAGACGGATCTCCCGTTCCTTTTACGAAGAGAGCCGTATCATTTTCGTAGTAACGCGCCGCAGGCAGGGAGTCGCCCAGCAGCTTCAGCCCGGCATACAAGGAAAATATCTTCATATTGGATGCCGGTGTAAAAAACTTATTGTCCTGGTACTGGTACCAATATTTCCCGGTAGCCGGTTCATAAATACAGATCCCCACATGTGCCTGTTCCATTGGTGTTTTATGCAGCAGTTCTGCTTCCGCCCATTTCTTTATCGCCGCTACCTGGGCAGTTGCGCTTCCCCCGGTGAATATGGCTATAATTACTACCAGTAATTTTTTCATAGATGGAAATTACGAATTGTGCATTACGAAACAGGGATTTGTGAGAAGACCGTTTTACTGATCTTCCCCCAAATCCCTGGTCCGCTTTTTATGCCTGGTAATTTTTATCAGGTAAAATATTTAGTAATCCCTGGTTTTGCATAAGCATAATTACCGGATGCATCCGGCATTACCGGTGGCTGCGCATCAAATGAATATGTTTTAGGATGCAGGTCCAGGCCGGAATTAAGCGCCACATTCCAGTCGATCACCTGGCCGGAATAAGTAGCCAAACGGCCTATGATAGCAGAAAGCGTTGTTTGTGCGCCTCTTTCTGCATCTGCAAATTTATATTCGCCTTTGGCAATGGCGGCAAACAGTTCATCATGTTCGGTCTGGTAAGGGTTGTTTTCCTTTTTCTTGTCGAACTGGTACAACACTTTACCCTTATGATCCACTATCTGGGCTTTATCGCAGAAGATACGGCCCTTTGTACCTACAATTTCTTCATCCACTTTGCTCGGCGCATCTTTCCAGTGACGGCACTGGCTGTTCATCACTACGCCGTTGGCATAGCGGTATTCCACAAAGTGGTGGTCAAATATTTCACCATACTCTTTACCGGTGCGTACAGCGCGGCCACCCATACCCGATGCCGTAACCGGCGTAGCGCCCATAAACCAGTTACCCACGTCAATATTGTGGATGTGTTGTTCTACGATATGATCGCCACACAGCCAGTTGAAGTAGTACCAGTTCCGCATCTGGTATTCCATTTCTGTATACTCGGGTTTGCGGGGTTTTACCCACAGCGCTCCCTGGTTCCACCACACCTGTGCGGACAGCATATCGCCGATGATACCATCCTGGAAGCGTTTGTACAGTTCGCGGTAAGAGTTCTGGTAGCGGCGTTGTAAACCTACTACTACGTTTAATTTCTTTGTTTTAGCCACAGCAGCAGCTTCCAGTACTTTTTTAATACCGGCGGGATCTGTTGCCACTGGTTTTTCCATGAAGATGTGTTTCCCCTGTTTCACCGCTTCTTCAAAGTGAATGGGTCTGAAACCCGGAGGGGTGGCAAGGATCACCACATCGGCCAGTGCAATGGCTTGTTTATATGCGTCGAAGCCAATGAACTTGTTGCCTTCCGGAACATTTACCCGGCTGGCTTTATCGCCCAGGGCTTCTTTAATATCGTTGTAGCTGTTGCTCAACCTGTCGGGGAAAGCATCGGCCATTGCCACCAGCTGCACATTTTCCTTTGTGCTGAGCGCCTGGGTGGCGGCGCCTGTACCACGGCCACCACAGCCTATCAACGCTATTTTTATAACACCGGTAGATCCTGAAAAATAATTAGCTTTTGATAAAATAGGCATAGCCAGTAAACCGCCCGCAAGCAAAGTAGTTTGCTTTACGAACTCGCGGCGGCCTTCACCGTGGAATTTGTTTTCGTTGTCCATAAATGAATAAGATTTTTAGATTTTTGGATGTTGAATCTTTCTAGCGTGCACCTTTATATTTAGCGATCATCTCTTCAAAGAATGTGTTGGCTTCCGCCTCCGTTGGTTGTTTCACGGGTCTTACTATCCTGAAACCTACAAATGGAGCGTCTGCATTCCACCAGGAGCTTTTGGGGATCTGCGGATCCCGGCGGTTCCATATGGGGTCTGATTTCAGGCGGGCAGCGCTGCGGAGCAACGGGGCTTCGTCCTGGAAACTGCCGCCTTTCAGCAGCCGCGGGGTTTTGGCGGTAGGCTGCGTCCAGGGGTCGGTGGCGGAAGCATTGGCTACACCATTTTCATCATATTGATCCAATGTCCATTCTTCCACGTTTCCCAGCATATCGTATAATCCCCAGGCATTAGGCTTCAGCTGCGCTACCTTATGGTATTTATTGTCGCTGTTGTTCTTAAACCATGCGTATTCCTTCAGCTGACCGGCATCGGCGCCAAAAGGATAAGCGGTGGCAGCACCGGCCCTGCAGGCATATTCCCATTCCGCTGCTGTGGGCAACCGGTAAAAAACGCCTGTTTTTATGTAGAGCCATTGGCAATACATCAGCGCACCATACTGGCTCATACTGTTGGCAGGAAAACCGCCGGCTTTCCCCATTCCCAAAGTAAGGTCAATATAAGGCGGGCTCGGGCGGGTCATCCCATCCGGTGTGGGTGTTTTATCCTTTTCCGCATCAGCGTATATATCGTATTCGTCGAAAGTAACTTCAGTTGCTCCCATCCAGAAATCAGAGATCTCTACTTTTTTTGCCGGGCCTTCATCTTTATTCCTGCCTTTTTCATTGTCCGGGCTTCCCAGTTGAAAGCTTCCTCCTTTTATGGGTACCATTTTAAAACTGACATCCGTTCCGGGGATCTGCTGGCTGTAAGTTTCGAATGCCTGCTTTGATTGCGCTACAACAACCTGGCTGAGCAATCCGCCCAGCAATAAAGTCACATACTGTTTAGTCATCTAACGTGATTGAAAATATAAGTGGGTGAATCTAAAAAAAACTAACGGGGAAAGCAATATTTTTTGATGAATGCGAAAATGGGCTGATGAATTGAAAATTTTTCATCAATATTAGCATTTCCTTAGAAAAGCGATTATTTTAGAACCCGTCAATTATACCATTAATCAAAACGTTATGGAAAGAAGAAAATTCCTGCAAAACGGCACCCTGGCCGGTATTTCAGCACTGGCGCTTGGAGGGATCAGCAATGCTGCGCACGCCGGAAACAATAACACCGCCAGCATGGCCGGGAAGCCGTTTAACATGAACTACGGCCCCCACGATGGCATGTTTAAAAACAGCGCCAATGGCGGCAACTTCCTGGACCAGATCAAATATATGTACGACCAGGGGTTCCGGTCTATTGAAGACAACGGTATGCTGGGACGCTCCCCTGAAGAACAAACCAAAATAGGCGATCTCCTGGCTAAGCTGGGCATGACGATGGGCGTATTTGTGGTAGATACCGGTAACAATTGGAAACCATCGATGGCCACCGGTAAACAGGAATTTAAAGACGCATTTATCAAAACCTGTAAAGCAAGCGTAGAAACCGCCAAACGCTGTAATGCCAAATGGGCCACGGTTGTACCGGGTTACTTTGAGCGGACCCTTCCTATTGGCGTTCAAACTGCACACGTGATAGATGCCCTGCGCAGCGGTGCAGAGATCTTTGAGCCACATGGGCTGATCATGGTACTGGAGCCGCTGAGCGATAACCCCGACCTGTTTCTCCGTACTGCTGAACAAAGTTTTGAGATCTGCAAGGCGGTTAAAAGTCCCTCCTGCAAAATTTTATACGATATCTACCACATGCAGCGCAATACCGGCAACCTCATTCCTGTAATGGATTGGTGCTGGGACGAAATTGCCTATATCCAGATCGGCGACAACCCCGGCCGCAAGGAACCTGGCACCGGTGAAATCAATTATAAAAACATCTTTAAACATCTCCATAACAAAGGATACAAAGGTGTACTGGGCATGGAACACGGGATAGCCGGCAAAGGAAAAGAAGGCGAAGACGCACTGATAAAGGCTTACCGGGAAGCAGACAGTTTCCTGTAAATAATTTATAAATGGCTGTTGGCAGCGGGGCAGACGCCTGTTGCCAACAGCTTAACTTTGCCATTCACTGTTTTTTTTGTTACCTTAACCAGTAAAACAACGTACCATGGGTTTCCTGATTCGTATACTGGTTAGTGCCTTAGCTGCTATGGCAACCGCTTACCTGCTGAAGCCGGCAGTAAAAGTGGATAGCTTTGTTACCGCGCTGATACTTGCATTGGTATTAGCACTCCTGAACGCCCTGGTTAAACCCGTTCTCATTTTTCTCACGTTCCCGGTAACCATTGTTACCCTCGGGCTTTTTCTCTTTGTTATCAATGCCCTGATCATCCTACTGGCGGCCAAACTGGTGCCTGGTTTTAAAGTGGACGGCTTTTGGTGGGCGCTGCTTTTCAGTATCGTTATGACCATCATCAATAGTGTGATGATCAGTCTTGCCGGCGGTAACAACGATTAGCCCTTACCTTTACTGCCAGTTAAAAAGCCAATCCATGTATTTTGACCGGTCAGACCTAAGCGATGCGCAATTACAATCTTTCTATAAAGCACTGGTATATCCACGGCTTATAGAAGAGAAAATGCTGCTGTTACTCCGGCAGGGAAAAATAAGCAAATGGTTTTCGGGCATAGGCCAGGAGGCTATTGCGGTAGGCGCTACGCTGGCGCTGGAAGCAAATGAATGGATCCTTCCACTTCACCGGAACCTCGGTGTATTCACCACCCGCGGGATGCCGCTTGATAAACTGCTGCAGCAATGGCAAGGCAGCGAAAACGGCTACAGTAAAGGTCGTGAACGCTCTTTTCATTTCGGTAGCAGGCCGCATCATATTTGCGGCATGATTTCCCACCTGGGGCCACAGCTCTCCATTGCCGATGGCATTGCCCTGGCGCATCAGTTAAAAAAAGAAGAAAAGATATCGCTTGCCTTTACCGGTGAAGGCGGTACCAGTGAGGGGGAATTTCATGAAGCCCTCAATGTGGCCGCTGTATGGGGCCTGCCGGTAATTTTCCTGGTAGAAAATAACGGTTACGGGCTAAGCACTCCCGTTAGCGAACAATATCACTGTGCTAACCTGGTAGATAAAGCCGTTGGCTATGGCATGGAAGGCGTACAAATAGATGGTAATAATCTCCTGGAAGTATATCAAACCATACATACCGCCCGGGCCTATGCCATCAAAGAACAAAAACCCGTACTGATAGAAGCCATGACCTTCCGTATGCGCGGTCATGAGGAAGCCAGCGGCGTAAAATACGTGCCCCCTACCCTCTTTGAGGAATGGGGTAAAAAAGATCCGATCGCGCAATATGAATCCTTCTTGTTACAGGCTAACCTGCTTTCTGCCGAAAGCATTACCACTATCCGGGATGAACTGAAACATGAAATAGAGGAGCTGGTGGCCAGGGGCCTTACCGACTCCCCGTTCCCTGCAGATACGGAGAAGGAACTCAACGACCTCTATGCCGCTGCACCCGCCCCGGTAGCCGCTTCCGGCCCCTCTTCAGAAAAGCGTTTTATCAATGCTTTGTCCGACGGGCTTAAACAGGCCATGGAACAGCATCCTGAACTGATCCTGATGGGGCAGGATATTGCAGCCTACGGAGGCGCTTTCAAAATTACGGAAGGCTTCCTTGAACAGTTTGGCCCCGGCAGGGTGCGGAATACCCCCTTGTGTGAAAGCGCTGTAATCGGCGCTGCCCTGGGCCTGTCTATCGGTGGGTTTAAGAGCATGGTAGAAATGCAGTTTGCCGATTTTGTAACCTGTGGGTTCAACCAGATCGTGAACAACCTGGCCAAAATACATTACCGCTGGGGCCAGAATGCAGATGTAGTGATCAGAATGCCCGCCGGTGGCGGTGTTGGCGCCGGCCCCTTCCACTCTCAAACCAATGAAGCCTGGTTTACCCATGTACCAGGCCTGAAGGTAGTATACCCTTCCAACCCGGCAGACGCCAAAGGCTTGCTCACGGCAGCTTTCGCCGATCCCAACCCCGTAATGTACTTTGAACATAAAGCACTGTACCGTAGCATCAGCGGATTGGTGCCGGACAGCTACTATACTACCGAAATAGGAAAAGCCGCATTGGTGCAGCCCGGGGAAGATATTAGCATCATTACCTGGGGCAGCGGCGTACACTGGGCGCTGGATTATGCCGGACAACATCCGGCGCTTTCTATCGGGATCCTTGACCTGCGCACCCTCCTGCCGCTGGATTACGCCGCCATCCGGGAAATAGTGGCGGCTACCGGCAAAGTGCTGATCCTGCATGAAGACACGCTGACAGGCGGATTTGGCGCGGAAATCAGCGCATGGATCGCGGAGCATTGCTTTTCCCTCCTGGATGCACCAGTAATGCGCTGCGCCAGCCTGGACACCCCCGTACCTTTTGCCGGCTCCCTGGAAAAAAATTTTCTCGCCAAAGCAAGGCTGGACCAGTATATCAGGCAATTAACCAGCTGGTAATCCTCCCTTTGATTGGGAATATGCATTGAATGTTTTAATTTGCATCCGGAATAATATAAAATCATTATACAATGTTGATGAATCTTTTAACAGTAGTACACACCACCAACTTTTATAAAGTTGGCGATAGCATCGGAGGATTTCTGGCGCCTGTGGCCATTATCGTTTTTGCTGCCATGTTTATTTATGCATGGGTTAAATACGCAAAACTCTAATTGTAATAGTTTTTACATCGCATTATAAGAAAGGGCTATCTCAATGAGATGGCCCTTTCTGTATTTATACGTTAACCCGTTGGAAAATTTATGCTTGGGGAGGTATATGTTGATTGTAATAGTGTTCTGTATAACGAAGGCTTTCTTCATCATAGCATACCAGGATCACTTCTTCTAACCCCGTGTTTCCTTCCAGGTACTTCATGATGGTATCCATGGCAATTTTTGCAGCAAGATCTTTGGGGAAGTGATAAATACCTGTACTGATATTGGGGAAGGCAATGCTTTTCAGGTGGTGACGGTCGGCCAGTTCCAGGGAATGGCGATAGCAATTTGCCAGCAGGATATCTTCTTCGCGGGTACCATTGTTCCAAACCGGCCCTACTGTATGAATAACATGCTTTGCCGGTAAACGGCCAGCGGTGGTAATCACGGCGTCTCCCGTTTTGCATCCTCCCTGCCTGGCTACAATGGCCCTGCAATCGTTGAGTATATCTGGTCCTCCGGCGCGGTGAATGGACATGCGTTCGCAGAGTGAAAGCCCCC
>JBCNPS010000126.1:0-14638 GCA_039593235.1 Chitinophaga sp.
GAAGAGGAGTGGGGCGTACATCCTACCGTCATTTTTTACCTGGCCGTAGCGCCGCAGCTGGTGCCGAATATAGCCACCCGCCTGGGTGAGCTGAACCTTTGCTCCGATAAACATTGCACCCGCATTGTAGTAGAAAAACCATTTGGCCATGACCTGCAAAGTGCGCATGAACTGAATGAACTGCTGGCAAAGAAATTTACAGAAGAGCAGATCTACCGTATTGATCACTACCTCGGTAAAGAAACTATCCAGAACATCCTGGCATTCCGCTTTGCAAACGCATTGTTTGAGCCGGTATGGAACCGCAACTACATTGATAACATCCAGATCACCGCCGCTGAAAGCGTGGGACTCGAAGGTCGCGGTGGTTACTATGAGCGGGCGGGCGCCCTGCGCGATATGGTACAGAACCATATCCTGCAGATCATGTGTATCCTGGCCATGGAAGCACCGGTATCTTTTGATGCCAATGAAGTACGTAACAAGAAAGTAGATGTGCTCAACGCCATCCGCCGTATTACGCCGGATAAAGTGCATGAACATGCCGTACGCGGACAATACTCCGCGGGCTGGATGAAAGGAAATAAAGTAGCCGGTTACCGCGAGGAAAAAGGAGTGGATCCCAAATCCAATATCGATACTTACGCGGCGGTTAAATTTTATATCGATAACTGGCGCTGGCAGGGTGTTCCGATCTATGTACGGACCGGTAAATACCTCCACCAGAAAGCGACCAATATTATCATCACTTTTAAGGAAGCACCTCCTTATTCCTTCCCGATTGAAGCTGCCCAGACATGGCGCCCCAACAGGCTCACTATCAGCATTCAGCCGGAAATGGATATCCGGATCCGCTTCCAGGCAAAACGCCCCGGTCAGACGATGACGCTTGACCCGGTAGACATGACCTTTAATTACGACGCCGCCAATGGCGAACACGCACCGGAAGCATACGAAACATTGCTGCTGGATGTAATGGAAGGAGATGCTACCCTGTTCATGCGCGGCGATCAGGTAGATGCCGCCTGGAAAGTGATCATGCCTATCCTGGAAACATGGGAAAACCGCATGCCACAGGACTTCCCGAACTATGCGCCCGATTCATGGGGACCCGACGATGCCGATGCACTCGTTGCCCGCGACGGTCATACCTGGATTAATTTACCTACTAAATAATAGTTACGGACCATTTGTATAAATGGTCCGTAATTCTTTTTGTTTTATGGAACTACATATCGCAAAAGATCCTGCCCAACTGAGTGAAAACGTAGCGGCCTGGATCAGCAACTACATACTGGAAGTATTGCAAACACAGGAAAGGTTCACGTTTGTGCTGTCGGGCGGCAATACGCCAAAGCAGTTATACAGCCTCCTGGCGAAAGCTCCTTACAATATGGTAATACCCTGGGAGAAAATACATTTTTTCTGGGGAGATGAAAGAGATGTACCTTTCGAAGATGAACGCAATAATGCCCGTATGGCATTTGAATCATTACTTGATAAAGTAGGGGTGAATCCTGAAAACATCCACGTGATGCGTACCGATATCGGTCCGGAAGAATCTGCCGCTGAATATGAGAAGATCCTGAAGTCGTATTTCGGAAAAGAGGATACCACTTTTGACCTGGTATTACTGGGTATGGGAGACGATGGACATACTTTGTCGCTGTTTCCCGGCCTGCCTATAGTACATGAAAAAAAGGCCTGGGTGAAATCATTTTTCCTGGAAGCGCAGGATATGTACCGCATTACCTTAACTGCACCGGTGGTGAACAGGGCCGCCTGTGTACTGTTTCTTACTACCGGCGCCAACAAGGCCATTACGCTGAAAAGCGTAATAGAAGGCACGTTTGATGCAGAGAAATACCCTTCCCAGCTGATCAGGCCGGAGGATGGCGAACTGCACTGGTTTGTGGACGAAGCCGCTGCAGGCGCCATGGAAATTTAACAAAACAGAAATCAATGCTATAAGAAGGCCCGGGCGGATTGCAGGATCCCTCCGGGCCTTCTGCTTTCTGCTTTCAGCTATTTTCTGTAGCTTGTGTATTGTAACAACGATGAGATTATGTTTGATAAGCCCATATTCGACGCACACCTGCATATCATTGATCACCGGTTTCCCATGCAGCCCAACCAGGGGTTTTTACCATCGGATTTTTCAGTAGCTGACTACCGGCAACAGGCCGCGCCGCTGAACATTGATGGAGGCGCAGTAGTTTCCGGCTCTTTCCAGGGATTTGATCAGGGATACCTGCTGGAAGCGTTGAAGCAGCTGGGGCCTGGTTATGTGGGCGTTACGCAGATACCTGCCGGTACCAGCGATGAGGAAATAATAGCCCTGCATGAGGCAGGTGTACGTGCCGTAAGATTTAATGTACAGCGTGGAGGTTCTGAAAGTGTAAAGCACCTGGAACAACTGGGTTTGCGGGTATATGAACTGGTGAAATGGCATGTGGAGCTATATGTGGATTCCCGGCAGCTACCCGGATTATCTACCACCCTGCACAAACTACCTGCTGTAGTAATTGACCACCTGGGATTATCCAAAGCGGGGTTCAAATATTTATTGCCATTGGTGGAAAAAGGAGCGAGGATTAAAGCTACCGGCTTTAGCCGTTGCGATTTTGATGTGTTAACCGCCATGCGGCAGATCACTGCTATTAACGCAGGCGCTTTATTATTTGGTACCGATTTGCCCTCCACCCGTGCGCCGCGTCCATTTGCGGCGGCGGATCTGCAACTGATCCTTCAGAATTTCCCGGAAAAGATTGCCGCTAAAATATGCAGGGAAAACGCGTTGGCATTATACCAGCCGCGAATTTTGTCTGACGCGGATGCTGTCTGACTCAGGATTACGCTGATTATACTGATTAGCTGGATTGATCAGATGTGATTTTAAAGGATTTGGGGAGATGTAAGCGGATGGGATCAGGTTTGGATTTAAGGCTGATTATACTTTTGTATATTAAGGGATTTTGGGAGATATAAGCGTATGGGATCAGGTTTGGATTTTAACAGCTGATTATACTTTTTGGATTTAAAAATATTTTGGAAGATAGAATAGGATTTGGGCTTTTACCTTTTGCGGGATAAAAGCCCAAATCCTTTTTATTACATCCATGTATCAATTCCCACAGTTTCCATTTCCTTTTTCAGGTGTTCCGGCATTAGCCCGTTCAGCAATGCTCCCTTGGCAACACTCGGATATATATCTTCAAAAGTTTTTACCTGGTTCATAAATACCCGGCGGAAAATATGCCGCCTGGTAATATCGTGGGGATCTTTCAAACCGGCTGCACCCGCCAGTTCAATGGCGCTTTCTATGGTATCGCGGTGATAGTTGGCTACACGGTGTTTTTTATCGTCTACCACAAGGCCGGCCGACAGCCATTTATCCTGCGTGGCCACGCCGGTAGGACATTTATTGGTATTGCACACCAGCGCCTGTATACATCCCAGGGCCATCATCATTGCGCGGGCGCTGTTGCAGGTATCAGCTCCCAGGGCCATTGCACGCAGCATATGGTAACCGGTGAGTATTTTACCCGAAGCAATGATTTTCATATGATGACGGATGTTGAACCCGGTAAGCGTGTCGTGAACAAAGGAAAGTCCGTCCATCAGCGGCATGCCCACGGAGTTGGAAAATTCCGGGGGAGCAGCGCCGGTGCCGCCTTCACCGCCATCTACAGTAATGAAATCAGGATAAGTATCTGTTTCTATCATGGCCTTACAGATCGCATAAAATTCCCGTTGCTGACCGATGCACAATTTGAACCCAACAGGCTTGCCTTTACTCAGATCGCGCAGGCGCCTGATAAACAGCATCATTTCCCTCGGACTGTTAAATGCTTTATGATAAGGAGGAGAGAACACGGTGGTATGAGGTTTAACATGACGGATAGCGGCAATTTCGGGCGTGTTCTTGGCAGCAGGTAATATACCACCATGGCCGGGTTTGGCGCCCTGTGAAATTTTTAATTCTATCATCTTAACCTGTGGCAGTGCGCTTTTTTCTGCAAACAAACTATCGGAAAAATTACCGTCGTCATCACGGCAACCAAAATAGCCGGTACCAATTTGCCAGATAATATCTCCACCCTGTTTGAGGTGGGCGTCGCTGATGCCGCCTTCCCCGGTATTATGGGCGAAGTTGCCTATTTTAGCGCCCCCGTTTAACGCCTGTACAGCGTTGTTACTGAGCGATCCATAGCTCATAGCGCTAACATTCAGGATACTGCCGGAATAAGGCTGTTTACAGTCTTTCCCGCCAAAAGTTACCCGCGGGTCCTTCTCCATGTTATCAAAGTTCTGCGGTTGAATAGAATGTGCCATCCATTCATATCCTTCGGCGTATACATTGAACTGGGTACCAAATGGCTGGGAATCCAGTTCCCGTTTGGCCCGCTGATAAATAGTGGAACGGTCCACCCGGTTGATAGGGCTGCCGTCAATATCACTCTCCACAAAGTATTGATAGATTTTAGGCCGCAATGCTTCCATCCAGTACCGCATACGCCCTACTACAGGGTAATTCCGGATAATGGCATGTTTGGTTTGCATGATATCAAGCATACCCATGATAACAATAGGTAACACCAATATCAACAGCCAGAAAACCCAGGGGAAAAATAATCCTAAAACAACGATAACACCTACACTTACAACTGAAAATCCGATAAATGCTTTGACCATAGACGTAATTTTTTTGATTTTTTGATGCTCCTGATCTACGGAGATTATGAATACTTCCTTCGCTATTGTTCCTATAAATCTAATTAACGTATACCAGATAAATTTGTTAAATCTTTCCACGTGGATTTTGTCTGACGCGGATTTTGTCTGACTCACTGATTACGCTGATTATACTGATTACCTGGATTTGATTATATGTGATTTTAAGGATTTGGGGAGATATAAGCGAATGATTCGTTTATGTCTTCCAAAATCCTTTAAAATCACATACGGCCGGTAATCATAAATAAATATATACGCTTATGTTTTTCCAAATCTTTTAAAATCGCATTGGTCAAACGGTAATCATAAATGAATATATACGCCTACATCTCCCCAAAATCTTTAAAATCACATATAGTCAAACCAGGTAATCATAAATGAATATATACACTTATCTCCCCAAATCCTTAAAATCCCATATAGTCAAACCAGGTAATCATAAACGAATATATACGCTTATATCTCCCCAAATCCTTAAAATCATATATAATCAAATCCAGATAATCAGTATAATCAGCGTAATCAGTGAGTCAGACAAAATCCGCGTCAGACAAAATCTGTTAGTTTTTAAATTATTTTATTATCTTTCAAAATAAGCCAATTTTCAATTTATCCACCACATGAAAAGATACAATTATCTTGGCAAGTTGGTTGCAACTTGTATGTTCTTATTTAGTACTGTAGCGGGTGTCCGGGCACAACAACCCGCACCTTACGACGCTGCCCGGCTGAAAACAAGCTGGGAGGTAGTGGAAAACCATTACCAGGGCCGCGACAATTTCCAGTCGGCCTTCACTTTTATAAATACGGCAGGCAAACCGTTTCCTTCCAAAGGATGGCAGCTGTATTTTAATTTTATCAGGATGGTAACGCCGGGCGAACTGCCTGGCCATGTAAAAGTAGAACACATTAATGGTGACCTGTACCGCTTTACACCGGCAGACGGTTTCAATGGTATCGCTCCCGGCGATTCGCTGAAACTGGCTATTACCGGCGACGCCTGGGCGGTGAATTTTACAGACGCCCCTTCCGGTTTGTATCTTGTGTGGAACGAACAACCGGAAAAAGGGTTCCCTGTTAAAGATTACAGCATCCGGCCTTCTACTACCGCAAAGCAACTGATGCGTTATCCCGGCGATAAAACCGCAGTAGTAACGCCAACGGATATATTTAAACAGAACGCCACCGTGAAAGATATCCCGGTAGCACAGCTGCCACTGGTTTTTCCTACACCCAAATCATACAAAGCTACCGGTAGCAACCTGGTGCTGAACGCATTTCCCGAAGTGAAAGCCGATCCGCAACTGTCTGCCAGCGCAGCCATACTGGATGCGGAGCTACTAACATTAATGGGTAAACGAAAAAAAGGAACAACTACCATTAATCTCGTGTATGATGCCAGCATTACTGCTCCCGAAGGCTACCGTTTGAAGGTAGCACCGGAAGGTATTACGATCAGTGCGGGTACGGAGGCTGGCGCTTTTTATGCGATCCAGTCGCTGAAAACGCTGATCCCGCCTGCTGCATTTGCGGGTAACCAGAAATCCATTACCATCCCCGGTGTGGATGTAACAGATGAACCCCGCTTTGGTTACCGGGCCTTCATGATAGATGTAGCCCGTAACTTCCATAACAAACGTGATATGCTCCGCATCATCGACCTGATGGCGCTGTATAAATTAAATGTGCTGCATTTCCATTTCAGCGATGATGAAGGATGGCGTGTGGAAATTCCTTCCCTGCCGGAACTGACGGCAGTAGGCGCTAAACGCGGCCATAGCAGCGACTGGAAAAATATGTTGCCGCCATCTTATGGATCCGGTCCTGATACCACCAATACCGCCGGCAGCGGTTATTTTACACGCAACGATTTTATTGAGATCCTTCGTTATGCAACGGCAAGGCATATACGGGTTTTACCGGAAATAGAAAGCCCGGGACATGCCCGTGCAGCCGTGAAGTCGATGGAATCCCGCTACTACCGGCTGAAAGCGGCTGGCCGTGACCAGGAAGCCAAAGAATACCTGCTCACCGACCTGGAAGATAAATCTGAATATCATTCCGTGCAATACTGGAACGATAACGTGATGAATGTGGCGCTGCCATCTACCTATCATTTTCTTGACAAAGTGGTGGAAGAGCTGCAGGCAATGTATAAAGAAGCCGGCGCACCACTAAACGCCGTGCATATGGGCGGAGATGAAGTGCCGGGTGGTGTTTTTGAGAAATCGCCCGCCTGTATTGCATTGATGCAGCAGGATAAATCATTGCAGCATGTAAATGACCTCTGGTATTATTACTACCGTAAAGTGAACGACCTGCTGAAAGCCCGCGGCTTATCTGTAGCCGGCTGGGAAGAAGCGGGGATGCGTAAAACAACTGTTGGCAATGAATCGCAGAGTATTCCCAATCCCGATTTTGTAAACGATCATTTCCAGCTGAATGTATGGAACAACGTGATTGGCGGTGGACAGGAAGATTTATCATACCGCCTTGCAAATGCAGGCTACAAAGTAGTTTTATCCGGTGTGAGCAATTTCTATTTTGATATGGCTTATATGAAGTCTTTTGATGAACCGGGATTCTACTGGGGTGGCTTTGTAGATGTGGATAAGCCATTTTACTTTATTCCGTTTGATTACTACAAGAACTCAAAAGTAGATGGCAGGGGCAACCCGGTTACGCCCGAGCTGTTTGTTGGAAAAGACCGTTTAACAGGTTTCGGCGCATCCAATATACCTGGTATCCAGGGATTGCTGTGGAGTGAAACAGTGACCAGCTCCGACCGTATGGAATATATGATGTTACCTAAATTATTGGGTCTTGCAGAAAGGGCTTGGGCGCAGGACCCGGAGTGGGCTACAGAAAAGGATGCAGCAAAAGCGGATGCGTTGTATGCACAGGCATGGAGCGTGTTCAGTAACGTAATGGGTAAACGTGAAATGCCCAGGCTGGATTATTTCGACGGTGGTTTCAACTGGCGCATCCCAACAGCAGGTGCAAGGGTCGACAATGGCGTGCTAAGCGCCAATGTACAGATGCCGGGATTGGTGATCAGGTATACTACTAACGGTGATGAACCTACGTTAAAAAGCCCTGTATATACCACGCCTGTTGCCGCAGGTGGTAAAACGGTGAAACTGAAGGTATTCAGCACCAAAGGGCGTAGCAGCAGAACTACAACGGTAAAGGTGCCTGTAGCCGATACACAGATGAAGAATAATAAATTATAAATTTTCCGGAAGACAGGAAGGCGGTGGGCAGCGGGATTTCCTGCAGTTCACCGCCTTTCAGTTGCAGGATCATTTCCCGTATTCATGATAAGGCATACTTTATAATTCAGGAAGGGGCATGCCTTTCAATTGAAGGATCCTTCCCGGTATTCATCTTCCCTGACTTTATAGATCCGCTGCATTTACCCTTCATCCATTTTCTTCTTGCCCCTTTTGCAATTTTTGTATTTTGTCCGTAAACCCATATCAACCTGATGTATCGCATTATTCCACTTATTATCAGCTGTAGTTTTGTTTGCTTTTCATTGTGTGCGCAAAAGAAAAATGACGCTTACCAATTGCAGATCCGCAAAGCAGTTTCCCCCATTAAAATAGATGGCGTAATAGATGAAGCTGCATGGCTGCAGGCCGATATTGCCACTGGTTTTCATATGGTACTGCCAATGGATACCAGCGCCGCCAGGTTGCGGACAGATGTACGAATGACCTATGACGACAAGAACCTGTACCTCGTGGTGGAAAACTACACTATTGGCGACGGACCGTACATGGTAGAATCGTTACGGCGCGATTTTGCTTTTCTGAAAAATGACAACTTCCTCTTATTCATGGATCCGTTTGATGATCAGACCAATGGTTTCTCTTTTGGCGCCAACGCTGCCGGGGCGCAATGGGACGGTTTGATGTATGATGGCGGAAAAGTGGACCTGAGCTGGGATAACAAGTGGACATCTGTAGTAAAAAATTACCCCGATAAATGGGTTTTTGAAGCGGTGATACCTTTTAAAACCATCCGTTATAAAAAAGGAATTACCAAATGGGGAATTAATTTCAGCCGGAACGATCTGAAAACAACGGAGAAGTCGGCCTGGGCGCCGGTACCGCGACAATTCCCTACTGCTTCGCTGGCATATACGGGTAACCTGGTATGGGATGCAGCGCCTCCTCCTGCAGGGGCTAACGTGTCGTTGATTCCCTATGTGCTGGGAGGCATGCTGAAGGATTATGATAAGGCCACCCCTACCAAATACCGGCGCGATGCGGGACTAGATGCGAAAGTAGCCGTTACTTCCTCGCTCAATCTTGATCTCACCGTGAACCCCGATTTTTCGCAGGTAGATGTGGATAAACAGGTAACCAACCTGGATCGTTTTGAATTGTTTTACCCCGAGAAGCGGCAGTTTTTCCTGGAAAACGGCGACCAGATGTCGAATTTCGGGTATGCTACCATCCGCCCGTTTTTCTCAAGGCGTATTGGTTTGGGTGGCGTCCCGATCCGCTTTGGCGCCAGGTTGAGTGGAAAGCTTAATAAAGATTGGCGCTTAGGCATCATGAACATGGAAACGGGGAAACAGGAAGAAACCGGTTTGCCCGCGCAAAACTTTACGGTGGCCGCTTTACAGCGCCGGGTATTTTCCCGTTCCAACATCGGGTTTATTTTTATTAATAAGGAATCGGTGAATTATGATCCGTCTAAAGTAACGGATAAGCCGCTTTACAACAGGTATAACCGGAACATGGGCCTGGAGTACAACCTGGCGTCTTCCAATAATTTCTGGACGGGGAAAGCCATGCTGCTGAAGTCGTACACGCCCAACAAAACCGGCCATGATATTGCACATGCGGCTAACCTGCAGTATACCAGCAAGGATTGGAATATTGGCTGGCAACATGAATATGTGGGGCGTAATTATAATGCAGAAGTAGGATATGTACCCCGCCAGGGATATATCAAGATAGCGCCCCAGGTGACCCGTCTTTTCTTTCCCTTATCCGGGTCTGTATTGAGTCATGGGCCGCAGGTAACCAGTACCTGGTTCTTTGATGAATCCAACATGCATCGTACCGATAATGAAACCATGCTCAATTATGGTATCGTGTTCAGGAAGCGGAACACGCTCAATGTATGGGCATCCAATACCTATATTAAACTGCTGCAACCCTTTGATCCCACCAATACAGGGAAAGACAGTTTGGTGAACGGGAGCCAGCATAACTGGAATACGATAGGCGCCGATTATGTATCCAAACCGCAAAGTTTGTTCACGTATTCCTTATCGGCCCGCTATGGCGGCTACTATGCAGATGGAAGCCGGCTGATGACCAATACCGAGCTGGGGTACAGGTTCCAGCCATATGTGAGTATTGCGTTGAGTGCTAATTATAACAACATCAATTTGCCAAAGCCATGGGGGAATAATTCCTTTTGGCTGGTGGGGCCCCGTTTGGATGTAACGATGACCAATACGCTTTTCTTTACCGGTTTTATGCAGTACAACGGGCAACAGAAGAACATGAACCTCAATACCCGTTTCCAGTGGCGTTACAGGCCGGCCTCCGATCTTTTTATCGTTTATACGGATAATTATCTTCCGGAGCCGTTTTATGTGAGAAACCGGGCTTTGGTGCTGAAGCTGGTGTACTGGCTTAATCTCTAAATAAATCCGTTTTTGTATTAACAGTTAAGATTCGATTAACACTTTCCTTATTTGTACCCGTTATTATTGCATTATAAGATTGATATGAAGAACGGCTATACCCGTTAAGATATATATAAAGTTTTCATTTACTATCGTTGTGAATATTATCTCCCTGTGGTTTTTACCATGGGGATTGTTACCATCTAAAAATCTAATTATGAACCGTCCTGTGATAAAGCAGCTGCTGCGTAACAGCTGTATTTTTCTGATGCTGGCAGGAACCGCTGCCGCACAATCTTCCACCGTTATTACGGGCAAGGTATTGGGTCGCCCTGTGCAAAAGCTATCATTGACCTACTGGTATGATCCGGGTATTTCTCCTGCCATTACACAGGATACCTTATTAAAGCCGGATTCTTTCTACTTCCGGATACCGCTGCCAGTGGGGAGGGAAATATTTTTTTATGCAGATGCCGGTAGCGGATATAATTTTTATGGGATGATCAGGGGAGGAGATAGTTTGCAGTTAATGATGCAGGGCGACAGTATCCGGTTTGGCGGCAGCGGTGCCAGGTTGAACAGGGCTGTTTATGAGGCCAGGCGCGCCCAGTTGCGTATAGCAATTCCCGCATCCTCCGATGCGTTGCAATTGGCGGCAGCGTACCGGCAGCAATTACAGGCAGGTAATAGGGTGATGGCATTGTACCGCGACAGCCTCAATGCTACCACCTGGGCGGTAACCAGGGCACATGTGCTTGGAGAAGCAGCAACCGGGCTGGTAAGCACTTTATGGAAGGTAGCGCCTGCGCCGGATAGTACACTGGAAGAAAGACAGGTACTTTTTTATAAAGAAAACATATTGCCTGCATTGCCGCAGCTGCTTCTTCCGGATACAACAATAATGCCTATACGTTATTTGAGTTACCTGCTGCATAAAGCAGAGGCGGATTATTTTATCCGGCACCGTTATGAATGTAACAACAGGGCCATTTACGAATGGCTGAAAAGTCATTACAGTGGCCGGTTGCGCGATAGGCTGCTGGCACATTCATTAACGCTTGGTTTTGCCGCCGGCAATCCTGCCGAAGAACAGGAGTGGTGCGTGCGCGATTACCTGGAACTGGTGCGGGATGAATCCTGTAAACAGGCTATCGCAAAGCTTTACGCGCGATCCAGGAAAGGCATCAGTAAAGGCATGATGGCTCCTGTTTTTAGTTTCCCCGACACACAGGGAAAGTTGATAAGCCTGCAACAATTCAGCGGAAAGGTAGTGCTGCTGCATTTCTACAGCGGATCAGCTCCGGCATTGCATGCGCTTACAGAAATAAAAGACTGCTTCAATGATGGGGTTACATTTGTGAACATCTGCTGCGATGGCCTTACCGCAAAGGATTTGCCGGGATGGATATGGCAGCTGGATGATCAGCACCGGGAGTTGCTTACGCAATACAATATTAGTAAGTATCCCTCATTTATTGTTGTTGGAAAGAATGGAAAAGTATATGCTACGCGTCCGCCGGATCCTGCAGTGGATCATGGAACAGCCCTTGCAAACATTATCTATGAAGCATTATTGCAGTGAGTATTTTTTGTGTGTAAACCAATAAAAACAATGCGGAAACGTTTAGTAAAAGTACGCAGCTAATCCGCATCAGCGCCATTGTTCCGCAGCTAAATTTTCGAAAACCCGTTTAAACCAGATTGTTAATATTTACATTTAAATATATATATGATAATGCTGGTTTAATAAAGACACAAATCGTATATTCAGTAAATAACCGTTAAGACCCCTCTATGCCACATGCCAAAGCGTTATTTTGACAGACTACAGACCATTGATTACCTCATCAGGATCAAAGGGACCGGTAAGCCCGCTCAGTTAGCCAAGCGGCTTCGTATTTCCGAAAGAACACTCTATGAATTCCTCAAAATGATGAAGGAGTTAGGTGCTCCCATTGAGTACGACCGGTACAAAGAAAGTTACTTCTACTCAGAAAAAGGCGGCTTCAATGTCAGGTTCTCGAAAAACCTGATCGCTGTGAGTACGATGTTCCTTTTATGCTTCCTTATTTGGTAAACATGGTCCGCGCACCGACCAGTTAACCGGCCTACCTGTTAGCTCTCCCTGCGCCCGCGCCGCCCTTTCAGGGCCTTAGATCTGCTGCACAGCCGCATGGCAGCTGTTCCGGGATCTTTTATGTAATCTTCCTTAACTGGTGGACGGGGAAAGTATTGTCTTTCAGGACAGTTACTTTAACTGTCCACCTTTCTTTTTCCAAAATACTTAACATTCGGTTAACTGTTATCATCACAAATAAGGTCAATTTTACCATTGTCAGCTTTTGATAAAATAACTTTTTTTCATAACGCGGTTTAGATTAGATTTTAGATTATACGCGGGTTTCTGTTTAGTCACCTGCCCTGTTTAAATCGTCTGTTTCCGTGGCAACTGACGCAGGTAAATTTACGTATCCTTATTTGACCAAAATCAACCCTATGGTACTAAACTGTATTATTTTGGGTAATGACCCGGAGGGATTCGAAGAACTGGAGAACTTTTTGTCTGCTATCCCCTGTGTTTACCTCGTGTGCCGCAGCCAAACCATGGCCGAGGCCCGTTTCTGGATGGAAACGCAAACCATTCATGTACTGATAGCCGGCGATTATAACGATCCGCTTTCCCCGCCAATGAATATAACGGGTGTACTACCGGTTTTAATGATGGTGTATAACAATGCACCAACACTCGCAGGATTTGATTTCCTGCCTGTAGCGCTTCTGCAGTTACCTTTTACTGCCAACGCATTAAACGAGGTGTTTTCTAAAATATACAAGACTATAGCAATGGAAGCAACTACTTACCCCACTCAGTTTCCGGCGGATTATTTTACGCTGAGAACACAGGATCGTTTTGAAAAAGTATTTTATGACGAATTGTTGTATGTAGAAGTAATGGATGATCATATCATGCTGCACCTCCGGGATCAGAAGCTGGTCACCAGCGAAAAACTGGACTGGATCATTTCCCAGTTGCCGGCAAATGCCTTTATGCGGGTGCATCACTGGTTTGTAATAGGGTTTCGCCATATTACATTACTGGCGGAAGATCATGTAATGATTGGAGAGGCCAGGATAACCCTGACAAAGGAAATGAGGAAGGAACTGGCCAGGAGATACCGGCTGCCTATGGAGTAACGCCTGTTTGCAAGCCTGCCAGTATCTTTCCGGCCACGCCGGCAGCATCTTCATCGTAAGCATGCCCGCCGGGAAGGATCAGTTTTTCATACCGGACATTCAATGCCGAAAAGTTGAAATCTTTTTCCTCTGCCCCAAAAACCAGCAGCAAGGGTTTGTTGGTAATTTTGTTCATCTCCGCCGGAACACTCATGCCCTTGTTACTGGATTTGCCCAGCATATCAGAAAGATGTACTTCCATGTCGGTATAAAGCGAGGGAGACAGGAATACCAGGTGCTTCACTTCCCCGGCTATTTCCGGTGGCAAACTGGTGTAAATAAACGGGAGCACATCTGCTCCCAGTGAATACCCCATCAGCACCACGCCATGGCTACCACCCCATTGCCCCTGGTAATGGGTGATCAGGGAGGCGATATCTTTTGCCGCCTGCTGGGGCGACTTCTTACTCCAGAAATACTTTAACGCATTCAATGCTACTACCGGGTAGCTTTTCTGACGGAACGATTCAATCACGTTGGCGGAGAATTTCTTCATGCCGCCATCTCCCGTTATATACAGGATCAATGGAGCCGTACTGCCGGCAGCCGGCGCCTTCACAACTACCGGCAGGTTATTGATCCCGCTTTGTGCTTTTGATTGAAATATTGTAAATAAGAAGAAAAAGCTAAACAGCTTTGCTGCCCTGAACAACTTACCTGGTATCATATACTAAATTAACGCCTCTCTGTAAAACAAAATCCGTTCCGCGATTGTTCGCCCGCTTAAGGCTGCATTACTTTACTCAATGCAGAGGGTAATTGTATCAGGTCAAAGTCGTGTTCGTACACCAGGTATTTGTTGGTCCACTCAGTGGCATATTTCTCCTTAAACTCCCGTAAACCCTGGTAGTGCCGGAAGAAACGCAGTTTTTCATACGCATACTTCACCATTTTTTCGGCGGTGTTTTCCGGTTGAATAATGCCGGACATAGGTACCATCCCCAGGTTCAGGTAGTGCAACTCTTTTTGTTGCGCTTCCTGGATCAGCGCAATGATGAGTGCATCCATTACACC
>JBCNPS010000127.1:0-14582 GCA_039593235.1 Chitinophaga sp.
GGTAAACCAGGCCGCTATAGGGCAGGTATCGCCCGACCGGATAGGGGTGATCACCATTGCAAAAGGCGCCAAAGCGGTGCTGAAATATGGCAGCCAGGCGGAGAACGGCGTGGTGTATATTGAAACCAAACCCTTTGCCCGTAAAAGGGTGAATGTACTGCTGAGCAGCGAATCCCCTGCATACGACAGCCTGCTGCATAAATACGGCAACGACAGCAGCTTTTACTTTATCGTAAACGGGAAACCCGTTACTCCCACCAATGAAACCGGTTTAATGACACTCGACCGGAAAACCTTCCGTTCCGTACGGATTATTTCAGATAAAGAGGTGCAGGACAAGTACCAGGTGATGGACCGGAAGGCCGGGATCGTGATCACCAGCTCAGAAGAGTAAATATTTTCCCATCTTTGCACCTCAATTTACAGCATATGAAACTAGATATACTGGCTATAGCGGTGCACCCGGACGATGTGGAACTGGGTTGTGCCGGCACCCTGATGGTACATGCCCAACAGGGAATGAAGGTAGGCGTTGTTGATCTTACCCGGGGAGAACTGGGTACCCGTGGTACCCCCGAACTGCGGGAGCAGGAAGCTCAGGCCGCTGCAAAGATCATGGGACTGGAAGTACGTGAAAACCTTGGACTGGCCGATGGTTTTTTCAGGAATGATACGATGGAGCAAATGGCTATTATTACCGCTATCCGGAAATACCAGCCTGAAATTGTACTGGCCAATGCCATGGACGACCGCCACCCTGACCATGGAAGGGCCGGCAAACTGATTGAAGACAGCTGTTTCCTAGCAGGATTAAGAAAAGTAGAAACCCTGGCAGATGGACAACCACAGGACGCGTGGCGCCCGAAACAGGTTTTTCATTTCCTGCAGGACCGTTATCACGAGCCCGATTTTGTAGTGGATATTACCCCCGTAATGGAGCGTAAGCTGGAAGCCATCAGGAGCTTCAGTTCACAGTTCCTGGCGCCGAAAGACCATGAACCGCAAACCTATATTTCCGGTTCGGGCTTTTTTGACAGTGTTATTTACCGTGCAAAAATGCTGGGTAAGATGGTGGGAGTGGAGTATGCAGAAGGTTATACTTCCGCCAAAATGATCGGTATCCGGAGCTTTGCAGATGTGATCAGTGAGAGAACCTGAGTGGCTTTGAGGATACCCGGATCCTGCTTTGCAATTGAATAGAAAAGGCTTAGGAGATACTTAACACATGCTTATGCCATACAGAGAACGTGCACGTGACGTGGAGATGAGGTGGACTTGATCTGTAAACGTAGTACTGGTAAGAGTTAGAGAGGAACCTGTGATGGCATGTTACACACTTAAAATAAGTTGGGAGACAATGGCGAAGACATTCGCAGTTGTCTCCCAATTCTTTTCTATCGACTGAAAATCAACTATAAAGTGTGTGCGAAAGCGGATATCCGCGGTAAAATCAAGGGGGTGGAAGTGCCCATCCGGCTGCATCATTATTTGCCGGCATACAAAAGTCCGACCCCGCTTTTGGGGTGTTTTCAGAAACGGTCAATGGGACCCGCTAAACACTAAATGAACAGATCTCGTGTAGCGTCAAATTCATCGTGTTTAATGATGCTGTTTTTAATAAACGGAATCAAAGCAAGTCCAATCGTTATCACCACCAGTAAAAAGTATTTTTTCTTCATTTCCATGCTAATTTGTTTAAAAAGTCCATCTATATAACTAAATAACGTGCCAAAATGTTACAGAAATAGCATAAAAATGTTAAGCCCGGAATATTTTTTTTGATTATATAGGCGCTACCTCCAGATAGCTGTGTCATCGCTGTAAAAAGTGATATATATAGAGAAACTCAATACCACATTTTAAAAATCTATTTGATTAATAATGAATGTAATGTGATCTTTGCGCCGTCAAAGAGTAAAATCATTAGTCTGTAAATCAAAAAGAGAATTAGTTATTATGAAAAATGTTATCTTATCCGTAGGGTCAGAGTTTCCCGAATTTAAAAAAACGGCTGTAGTATCTATTGAAAAAGGTAAAGAATTTTATGAATTGTCTTCAGAAGAACTGAAAAACTCCGGCAAATGGATGGTAATGTTCTGGTGGCCTAAAGACTTTACTTTCGTATGTCCTACTGAAATAGCTGAATTTAACAAACATGCGCAGGATTTTGCTGATCGTGATGCGGTGTTGATCGGTGCATCTACTGACAGTGAGTTTGTACATGCTGCATGGAGAAGAGATCACGAAGATCTGCGCGGATTGCAGTTCCCTATGCTGGCTGATACTTCCAAATCCCTGGCTACTGAGCTGGGTATCCTGGAAGCCAATGAAAAAGTAGCTTACCGTGCTACTTATATTGTAGATCCCCAGGGTATTGTACGTTGGGTTTCCCTGTACGACCTGTCTGTAGGCCGTAGCGTGAAAGAGGTACTGCGTGTGCTGGATGCCCTGCAAACAGATGAGCTGTGCCCTTGCAACTGGACTAAGGGTGAAGCTACACTGACTGCTTAATTAATCAAGTCATTTACTGTTTTATTACGGGAGAAGTAGTCCTGCGGGGATTGCTTTTCCCGTAATAAAATGAATAAATAAAAAGTACATATTATGTTTGCAACAACAAATCAGGATACAGCGGTACAATTACTGGAAGCGGTGGGATTAACGGCGGATGCGGTGTCTGGTAAACTGCAATCCCTGGTGAATGTGGATGCGCGTTACCTGAAGGATCTGAAGATCAATGTGTCTAATTCCCTGGCGGCGCCTACGCTGCAGAAGAAGGAGGCTTATATGATCGGGCTGGCAGTAGCGGTGAATGAGAAACATGCGGAGCTGCAGGCGTCGTTTGAGAAGCTGGCGGTACAGGAAGGAGCAACCGGCAAGGAAATAGCAGAAGTGATCAGTTGTACCTCCCTCATGAGTGCCAATAACGTGTTTTACCGTTTCAGGCATTTTGTGAACAAGGAATTTTATACGAACACCCCGGCGGGTATCCGGATGAGCATTATGGCAAACCCGGTGCTTGGGAAAGAGTTTTTTGAGTTACTGAGCCTGGTGGTTTCTGCGCTGAATGGTTGTGAAATGTGCGTTACTTCCCACGAGGAAGCATTACTGAAACATGGAACGGATCAGCAACGGGTGTTGGAGTCGGTAAGATTGGGAGCCGTTTTGCGTAGCCTGATCGTGCTGTTGTAAAAAAATATTCCGGCAAAAGACAGATGGAAATCTGCCATATAATTATTTGGTTATCAATCTTTTGCATTGTGTTCACATCTTAAGGAAGCGCTTTTTACAGGTGGCTTTTATGCATCTGTGAATAAATTCATTTAATAATATTTGCAAAATCCACAAAAAAATTGGACTTTTGCATTCCTAAATTTTTAGATCATGGCAAGAGTATGTCAGGTGACAGGAAAGAAGCCGATTACAGGTCACCATGTTTCCTTCTCCAACATTAAGACAAACAGAAGGTTTCTTCCTAACCTGCAAAAGAAACGTTTTTTCCTGGCAGAAGAGGACAAATGGATATCATTGAAAGTATCTGCTGACGGTTTGAGAACCATCAACAAGAGAGGTTTGTATGCAGTTGTGAAGGAATTGCGTGCAGCTGGTCAGGAAATCTAATTCTAAGACTCACTTAATTTGTAATACACAATGGCAAAAAAAGGTAATAGAGTACAGGTAATTCTGGAGTGCACAGAGCACAAAGCTTCTGGTCAGCCCGGAACTTCCCGTTACATCTCTAACAAGAATAAGAAGAATACTCCTGAGCGTCTGGAGTTGAAGAAGTACAATCCTATTTTAAGGAAAGTGACTGTACACAAAGAAATCAAATAATAATTGTTGATGGTGAATGGCTGTATCAGTATACTGCCAATAGCCATTAGACCATAAAAACAATAGAATACCATGGCAAAAGTAGCTTCAAAGAACGCGAAAGTAAAAGATGCTAAAGCAGCAGCTGAATCAAAGGTATGGACCAAGGTGATCAGGGCAGTACGCTCTCCTAAAACCGGTGCATACACCTTTAAGGAAGCTATCGTGCACAAGGATAAGATCCAGGAGCACATGAACCAAAAGTAATTCGGCTTTACTAATAATACTGAAAAGCTGTCCTGTTAAAGGACAGCTTTTTGCGTTATGCGCGTAAATCCGCTAAAAGATGTATTTTAGCACCCTATTGCAAATGCTGTCACGGATAACTCAAAAAACGGAACATACCGGACCCAATTAATCTAAATTATGAGCTTTTTCAATAAACTATTTTCCAGGGAGAAGAAGGAGAATCTGGACCAGGGATTACAAAAAACGAAAGAGAGCTTCCTCGGTAAAATAGGACGCGCCATTGCCGGAAAATCCACTGTAGATACTGAAGTATTGGATAACCTGGAAGATGCCCTTGTTTCTGCAGATGTTGGCGTAGATACCACGGTAAAGATCATTGACCGGATAGAGCAGCGAGTAGCTAAAGATAAATACCTGGGAACCAGTGAGTTAAACAGGATGTTGCAGGAAGAAATTGCAGCATTACTGGTAGATGCACCCGATAGCGGTTTCCGGGATTTTGAAGTACCCGAAGGTAAAAAACCTTATGTGATCATGGTAGTAGGCGTAAATGGCGTGGGTAAAACCACTACCATCGGTAAACTGGCTTATAACTTCAAGAAAGCAGGTAAGTCGGTAATGCTGGGCGCAGCGGATACTTTCCGTGCAGCGGCGGTAGACCAGCTTACTATCTGGAGCGAAAGGGTAGGCGTACCTATTGTAAAACAACAGATGGGATCTGATCCCGGTGCGGTGGCTTTTGATACCGTACAGAGCGGCGCCGCAAAAGAGGTGGATGTAATAATTATAGATACCGCCGGCCGTTTACATAATAAGCTTCACCTGATGGATGAGCTTGGGAAAATCAAACGGGTAATGAAGAAAGTGATCCCGGACGCTCCACATGAGGTGTTGCTGGTACTGGATGGCTCTACCGGGCAGAATGCGCTGGAACAGGCCAAACAATTTACAGCCACTACCGAAGTAACAGCGCTTGCTATTACCAAGCTGGATGGTACAGCGAAGGGCGGCGTGGTACTGGCCATCGCCAACCAGTTTAAAATACCGGTAAAATACATCGGTATAGGAGAGAAGATGGAGGATTTACAGGTATTTAATAAGGAGTCTTTCGTAGAATCATTGTTTAGTGTAAATTCCTGATTTACTTATCGTTGTGAAATTTATTTATCAATCAACACAAATCTTATTTAATATTTTACTTTAGGTGAAAACAATCGGGCTCCAACAGGAGCCCGGCTCATTTTTTGATTAACTTTAAAGCACTTCGTTTGTAGTTATAAAATAACACCGCATTTATTACATTTGAATAATTGTTCCCTTTTTGTACCCTTTTAACAATTCGTAAGTATGATAATACAGCACATAGATCGAGTTGAAAATATTACACCAGCGGAATTTAAGAAGAACTACTATCATCCACGTAAACCTGTAATTATCCCGGCATCAGCACTTAGCCAACACTGGCCGGCCTACAACAAGTGGACATGGGATTATTTCAAATCAATAGTCGGGCACAAGACGGTTGGGGTATATAATAATGAACGCGCCAACGAAAATACCCTTGTAAACGGAGCAGATGACTACATTACTTTCGGGGCATACCTCGATATGATACAGCAGGGACCGGTGGCGCTCCGGATCTTCCTGTTTAACATTTTTCAGCATGCTCCCCAGCTGGTGGAAGATTTCACTTTCCCGGACGAATTTGCTTCCGGGTTCCTGAAAAAGTATCCCATGCTGTTTGTGGGAGGCGCGGGATCTGTAGCGCATATGCACTACGATATAGATCTTTCGCATATTTTCCATACCCAGTTCATTGGCCGCAAGCGGGTATTGCTGCTGGAGAATAACCAGTCGCCTCTCATTTACCGGATGCCTTTCACGGTAGAGAGCGCCGCCAACTTCGTGAACTGGAGCGAACGGCTGGACCAGGACCAGTTCCCTGCGTTGAAACATGCAAAGGGGTATACCACTATCCTGAACCATGGCGATACGATGTTTATGCCGGCAGGCTACTGGCACCATATGGAATACCTGGATGGCGGTTTTGCCATGAGCCTCCGGGCCCTGGATCCTTCTTTTGTAAACAAGCTTAACGGGCTTTACCACCTGGTAGGCCTGCGGGGAATGAATAACCTCATGATCAAGATGGCCCCTAAATGGTGGTACCATTATAAAAGACAAAAAGCCCGCGAGCGTGCCGAGAAGGCTATGCAAATGCTGGGCTAACCTGATTCCAACGTCATGCTAAGTAACTAATCAACAGTTACTTAGCATTAATTTCCGATTGTCAAATCTTTTCTCTACCTTTGCACCTTCCTTAACCCCCACTAAGACTCAAGTCACATACAGTAAGTCTGCTGTTACATTCAATCAGTGTCTGTGTGTCTTCGTGGCGGTAGCGGTTCAGCAAATAATTGACCGCTTGTTTAAAACATTCGCGCTTGAAGACAAAAACTTTAAAGAAAGACAAGGTTAATATTATTACGCTTGGTTGTTCCAAGAATATGGTGGATTCAGAAGTGCTGAGCGGACAGCTCATGGCTAATGAAATTGATGTGGTGCATGAAAGCGCCAAACGCGACCACAATATTGTTGTAGTGAACACCTGCGGGTTTATTGACAAGGCCAAAGAAGAATCGATTAACACCATCCTGGAGCAGGTAGAGCTGAAGCAGCGTGGTAAACTGGATAAGGTGTATGTAACGGGTTGCTTAAGTGAGCGCTACCGGGGCGACCTGGAATCGGAGATTGCCGGAGTGGACGCCTGGTTCGGCACCATGGAACTGCCCCTGATCCTGAAAAAATTTGATGCAGATTATAAAGCAGAACTGGTTGGAGAAAGATTATTGAGTACCCCATCTCATTATGCTTACCTGAAAATAGCAGAAGGTTGTAACCGTACCTGTTCTTTTTGTGCTATCCCGCTGATGCGGGGAGGACATGTTTCCAAACCTATCGAGGAACTGGTAACAGAGGCACAGAAGCTCGTGAAATCAGGTGTGAAGGAGATCATGCTCATTGCGCAGGAACTGACCTATTATGGCCTGGACCTGTACAAACAGCGCCGTTTGGGCGACCTGATGCGCGCCCTGGCCGGTGTGGAAGGATTACAATGGATCCGGCTTCACTATGCCTATCCTACAAAGTTCCCGATGGAGATCCTGGATGTGATGAACGAGTTCCCGAATATCTGCAACTACATCGATATGCCGCTGCAACATGCTTCCAATGCCATGTTGAAGGCGATGAAACGCCAGATCACCCGGGAGGAAATTGAGCAGCTGGTACATGATATCCGTGCAAAAGTGCCGGGTATCTGTTTACGTACCACGCTGATTGCTGGTTTCCCCGGTGAAACGGAAGAGGATGTGGAAGAACTGAAAGGATTCCTGGAAAGAATGCGTTTCGACCGGGTAGGGGTATTTACCTACAGCCATGAAGAAGGCACCAGCGCTTATGAGCTGGAAGATAATATCCCTGCAGAAGAAAAGGAGAGAAGAGCGCAGGAAATTATGGAAGTACAGCAGGAAATCTCCCTGGAAAAAAACCAGGAAAAAGTAGGGAAGATCTTTAAAGTAATAGTAGACAAAAAAGAGGCAGGCCGATACCTTGCCCGTACCGAGTTTGATTCGGTGGAAGTAGATAATGAAGTGATCATAGACACCACCAAACGCCTGAAACCGGGCGATTTCGTGGAAGTGCGTATCACCAAAGCGTTTGACTACGACCTCGAAGGAGAACTGGTAGCTAACAGTTAATGACTGAAGCCACCAACACAGCCGATAGCTAACCGCTAAAAGCTGAAAATAATATTTCTAACAGCTGATAGCTAACTGCTAAAGGCTATATCCACAGCTCCCGACGGAGCTTGATTAATGCAAATCAATGACTACATTTGAATCACTGGGCTTACAAGAGCCTATTTTAAAGGGAATTACGGACCTGGGCTTCGTTTCCCCAACTCCCATCCAGGAACAGGCAATACCAGTATTGTTAGGAGGCGACCGCGATTTCGTAGGTCTTGCCCAGACGGGCACCGGTAAAACTGCCGCATTTGGCCTGCCACTGTTGCAGCAACTGGATCTGAAAATAAATAAACCACAGGGCCTGATCTTATGCCCCACCCGTGAACTCTGTTTGCAGATCACCAATGATCTGAAAAACTTCAGCAAATACCTGGGCGATGTGAGCATCGTAGCGGTATATGGCGGTTCCAGCATTGTTCAGCAGCTGCGTGAACTGAAAAGAGGGGTACACATTGTTGTGGCTACTCCCGGCCGTTTACTGGATATCATTGACCGTGGCGCGGTTAACTTTGAAAACGTGCGTTACGCAGTACTGGATGAAGCAGATGAAATGCTGAACATGGGATTCCAGGAAGATATCAACAGCATCCTGTCCAACACACCTGAAGGTAAAACCACCTGGTTGTTTTCTGCTACTATGCCGCAGGAAGTTCGCCGTATCGCCAAGAAATACATGGAGGATCCGTTTGAACTGACCGTAGGCAGCAAAAACAGCGGTAACGTTAATATTGAACACGAATACTATGTAGTGCGTCCGCGCGATAAATATGCGGCCCTCAAACGTATCGTGGATTTCAACCCCGAAATTTTTGGTATCATCTTTACCCGTACCAAAATTGAATCACAGGAAATTGCCGAATCACTGATCAAGGATGGTTACAATGCAGATGCCCTGCATGGCGACTTAACCCAGCAACAGCGTGATAAGGTAATGAAACGCTTCCGCGAAAGAGCGCTGCAGGTGCTGGTAGCTACAGATGTGGCGGCGCGTGGTATTGACGTTGACAACGTAACGCACGTAATCAACTACGATCTGCCGGACGACGTGGAAAACTACACCCACAGAAGCGGCCGTACCGGAAGGGCCGGTAAATCAGGTATCTCTATTGCTGTGATCAGCAGCCGCGATATCGGGAAGATCCGCCAGATTGAACGTGTGATCCAGAAGAAATTTGTGAAAGCGGAAGTACCGGATGGTTTCGCAGTGTGTGAAAAACAACTGTTTGGCCTGGTACATAAAGTACATAACGTAGTAGTAAACGATGAACAGATTGAACCATACATGGAGCGCATCAACGAAGAGTTTGCATCCATGAGCAAGGAAGACCTGATCAAACGTTTTGCTTCCCTGGAGTTCAACCAGTTCCTGGAATACTACCAGGATGCACCGGATCTGAACGCGAAAGACGACAGGCGCGGTACATTCGGCGAAGACAGGGGCCCACGCAGAAGCGATGGCAAGTTCACCCGTTTGTTTATCAACCTGGGGTCTGTAGACGATTTCAACCGCGGCGATATGCTCCGTTACCTGTGTGATAATACCGGTTTGCGTGGCAATAAAATTGGCCGTATTGATCTGAAAGGCGTTTATTCCTTCTTTGAAGTAGAAAACGATGAACTGGCAAAAGTAACCGAAGCCTTCAAGAAAGTGGAATACAATGGCCGCAGTGTGAGGATTGAAATGTCGCAGGATGGCGACAGGCGTCCACGTTCCGGCGGTGATTACGGTCCGCGTAAAAGAAGTTGGAGCTCTGAAGGCGGCCGCCCGGGCGGTAACCGCAGCGGTGGCGACAGGCGCGAATCTTTCGGCAGTGGTGGCAAGCCCCCTTTCCGTAAGAAATACTAATCCGCACATCGGAATAGCGATATAAATGAAAAAGGTGTCCATAGGGCACCTTTTTTGTTTTCATGAAAAAAATATCTGTTTCATCCTGGCTGTCATTTTCCCGAAAATTAAACTATCTTGTTAATCAAGACACCCAATTCACACGTTACTATGACCGGAGATACAAATCGCGCAATACAGTATGTAGAACCATTCAGCCTGTTTTCTTCCAGTGATATTACCCTTTTTCAGGCCGGCTCACATTACCGGCTATACGAAAAATTCGGGGCGCATGCCACAGAAGTGGAAGGCACCAGTGGAACATACTTTGCCGTTTGGGCGCCGGATGCCGCATTTGTGGCCGTAATGGGTGATTTTAACGGGTGGGATCATTACAGTCATACGTTGTACCCCCGGTGGGACAGCTCCGGTATCTGGGAAGGTTTCGTGCCAGGCGTAAAACCCGGCGCGCTCTACAAATATTTTATCCGTTCCAACAGCGGGGAAGAGCTGATCAAGGGGGATCCTTACGCCAATCACTGGGAGGTGCGCCCTAAAACCGCTTCCGTAGTATACCCGCTCGATTATGAATGGGACGATAAAAAATGGATGGACCACCGCCGGAACAAAAATGCATTGGACAGTCCTTTTGCCGTATACGAAGTGCACCTGGGTTCCTGGCGCCGCCCGGACCCTGCTGATCCTGAGCGGGTATACTCTTACCAGGAAATAGCCGAAATGCTGGTGCCATATGTGAAGGAAATGGGCTTTACCCATGTGGAGATGATGCCCGTAATGGAACATCCTTTTGATGGCTCCTGGGGTTACCAGATCACCGGGTACTTTGCACCTACTTCCCGGCACGGTACGCCGCAGGATTTTATGGAAATGGTGGAAGCCTTCCATCTGGCCGGTATTGGCGTGATACTGGATTGGGTGCCTTCCCATTTCCCGTATGATGCGCATGGATTATTCCGGTTCGACGGGTCACATGCGTATGAGTATGCCGATATGCGCAAAGGCTATCACCCCGACTGGAACAGCTATATTTTTAACTATGCGAGGAATGAAGTGCGGTCGTTTTTGCTGAGCAACGCCATTTTCTGGTTCGACCGGTTTCATGTAGACGGGATACGTGTAGATGCAGTGGCCTCTATGATCCACCTGGATTATTCCAGGGAAAGAGGCGCGTGGGAACCCAACGAAGTGGGAGGCAATGAGAACCTGGAAGCCATCAGTTTCCTGAAGAAACTGAATGAAACGGTGTATGCGCTGTTCCCTGATGTACAAACCATTGCAGAAGATTCTACTTCGCATTACGGGGTATCAAGACCCACCTTTATGGGAGGATTGGGCTTTGGAATGAAATGGATGATGGGATGGATGAATGATACCATCGACTATTTCAAAAAAGATCCCATTCACCGGAAGTGGTACCAGAACGATCTGACCTTCAGTATGGTATATGCATTCGGAGAGAACTTTATGTTGCCGCTTAGCCATGATGAAGTGGTACATGGAAAGTCGCCCATGCTGTATAAAATGCCTGGCGACGACTGGCAGAAGTTTGCCAATCTCCGTTTGTTATACAGTTATATGTATACGCATCCCGGTACAAAGCTGTTGTTTATGGGAGATGAGTTTGGGCAAACATCCGAATGGAATTACCGTGGGGAGCTCGACTGGCACCTGATGCAACATGCTACCCACCAGGGAATGAAAGCGTTTGTGAAGGATATCAATCAATTCTACGCAGGTTCCACCGCCTTATATGAACAGCAGTTTGATCCCGCCGGCTTTGAATGGATCACGGTAAATGATTATGATAACTGTGTGCTGGCTTATACGCGGAAGGGGAAGGCCGTAGACGACATCCTGCTGGTGGTGCTGAACATGACGCCGGTAGTTCGTGAAAACTACCTGGTAGGGCTTCCTGTAGCCGGGGAGTGGGAAGAAGTACTGAACAGCGATGCACCGAAATATTATGGCAGCGGGGTGCTGAATACAGGCGTGATCCGGACCGCCAAACAGATATATAACGGCAGGGACTATACGATTTCTTTACGCCTGCCTCCTTTGGGCGTAACTATACTCAGATTCACGCGGATTTTGTCTGACTCTGGATTATGATGATTACGCTGATTTCACTGATTTTTTCTTTAAGATTTTATAAAGATTTTTTTGGGATTTAGTAAATTTGTTTGACTGAATTTTAAAAAAGATTCCGGGAGATAGCAGGGAATATTTTCGCTGTTATTTCCCGGAATTTTTTATTTGCTATAGTGGTGCTATTGAACAACACGTTATCTTTTTTAAAGATGCTATTTTCTTTCATCTTTATAAAACACAAAGAATAAATCCCTTATAAAATCTTAAAGAAAAAATCAGTGAAATCAGCGTAATCATCATAATCCAGAGTCAGACAAAATCCGCGCGCGGGTTAAACTTTTATTTATTTTCCTCGTCTATAAGCTATCTGATCCCTTTTGCAATAACCGGTGATGGTGGTACGTTTTATGTGGTATCAGTGTTTCAACCAGATCAATTCGTCCATATTTTTATTTAGTTATATAAAACCGTTCTTTTTATGAAAAACGTTCTCCGCAAACCGGGGCCTGGTTTAGTGATGGCGGTGTTGGCTGCTGTTACGCTGGGAGTATCCTGTAAGAAGGATAATTCCGCTTCTACCACGCCTATCCCGGACAATAAACAAAAAGTAAGTCTTTATTTATCAGATGATCCGGGGTACTTCGATAAAGTATTACTGGATATCCGCAGTGTGGAAGTACTGGTAGATACCTGCGGTAAAACGGATGATGACAACTGGTCGGACCGTGACCGTTGCTGGTGGGATGAAGACCGCCACGACCGGAACAGCGGCCCCGATACCTGCCAGTTGTGGGATTCATTGGATATTAACCCGGGTGTTTATGACCTGCTGACTTTAAGGAACGGAGCCGACACCCTGCTGGCAGGCGGTGTGGTGGCAAAAGGAACTATGGAACGTATCCGTATCACCATCGGCGACCAGAACTCCCTGGTAAAAGATGGCGTTACCTATCCGGTAAAATCGATTTCCGGGCAATCCAAAATCATTGTAAGGGTGCGTCATAATGAATGGGACGAACTGAGTGCAGACAACCTGCAGTTATGGCTGGACTTTGATGTACAGCGCTCTATCATCAGAACATGGAATGGAAAATTCATCCTCAAACCCTACATTAATGTATTCACCATTCTTAAGATGGGTAGCATTTCAGGCAAGGTAACCCCATGGGATGCTTACCCCGTTATTTCAATTTATAACAGCAGCAACGATACTTTATATGCACTGCCATGGAGAAGCGGTGAGTACAAGGTACGTGGCCTGAAGGTTGGCAACGACTGGAACGTTTTCGTAAACGCATCCAACGGCTACCAGGACACCACCGTTACCGGCGTGAAAGTAGAGCGGGGCAAGGATACGCGGATCGGCAATATACAGCTGCATAAGTAAGCGGGTCGCCTTCGGCGACGCGGATTTTGTCTGACTCAGGATTTTGATGATTACGCTGATTACGCTGATTTGATTTTGTAATGATTTTAAAAAGATTTTGGGGAGATTTAGGCGAAAATATCCGCTTAAATCTCCCCAAAATCATTTTAAATCCAAAGTAATCAAATCAGCGTAATCAGCGTAATCATCAAAATCCTGAGTCAGACAAAATCCGCGTTAAATATTTAACTTGTGGTAAAGTACTATCTATGAGAAGATTATTGTTTTTATGCCTGGCGCTGTTGCTGGTTTGCAGTAATAGCATTGCCCAGGAGAAGGTTAACCAGCGCGATGCGCAAAACCGTAAGCAGGGGCGTTGGATAGAAGAAGTGGGAGAGCTGCGGGGAGAACCAGGATACACCTGGGAGGGCATTTATAAGAATGGCCGGAAAGAAGGCGTATGGAAAAAGACTTCCTCCATTGGCAATTTGCTGGCGGAGGAAACCTATAAAAACAATGTGCTGGATGGCTATTGCAAATATTACTTTTCCAACGGGAAACTAAGCCAGGAAGGAGCTTTCCTCGCCACTGAAATTGAAGGACAGCGGGATACCATCATGATCATTGACCCGGTAACCAACGCTGAAACCCCTACGGAGATCGTGAGACAGGGAAATTCCGTTCGTAACGGCGTATGGAAGTTATATGATGAAGAAACCGGGAAGATGGTAAAGGAGTATTACAAACGCGGGGAAACCGTGAGCGCAGATGAATTGGGCGACAGTACAGAAACGGTTGCGCCAGCGGTAAAGAAGGCCCCACTGCAGCTGCCGCACGAAAATACCGGCAAGCACAAAAAGAAGGGCTGATCAAAATGAACAGGAAGAAGGCTAAAATGAATAAAAAGATTTTGTCCTTTTTAGCTTTTTTTATGTAATTTCATTAAAGGATGTGATTTATAGAACCCGTAAGTCACCAATAATCTTTTATTGCAGTATCCTTTTAATTTGTTTGTATGAAAAGCCTTAGCATCAACCACGCAGAAAATCCTCAGGAACTACACGGAATGGAATATACGACCGATAAAATGGAGATACTTTTCAGAGCTATTTTTATCTTCCTGGTATTTTGTGCATTAACATCTATTTTCTTTCTGTCTATTTTTTATTGAGCATAAACAATAATCATCGACGTTAAAAAGGCTCAAGGATGAATGTTCATCTTTGAGCCTTTACGTTTATGCATTTCATCCCGCTTCATCCGGGGATGCTATTCTCTTGCTTCTCACCTTGCGTCATCCGGGGAGTATTCCCATTCTTTTTGCTTTTTACGCTGCTTCTGGAGGTATTCCTATTCTTTTACTTTTCGCCCTGCGTCATCCGGGGAGTATTCCCATTCTTTTTGCTTTTTA
>JBCNPS010000128.1:0-14531 GCA_039593235.1 Chitinophaga sp.
GAGTTCCGCGGCTGGAAAGTGCCTGAGATCCTTCTCAGCGGCGATCATAAAAAAATTGAGGAATGGAGACACCAGGAATCAGTGGAAAGAACAAAACAACGCAGGCCCGACCTGTTATAACTGAATGATACATAGGTCATATAGATCGCTTTACCATTTGAAAGAGATAATTTCTTGGTTTTTAATTTGGTAAATGCTATTTCTTGACTTACTTTTGCACTCCCATAAATATTTGAAAGATGAACGCAATTTCGTTTGTTCACGAACAACTGACAGCTAACAAACAGTACCCGAAGTTTAAAGCAGGCGACAACGTCACTGTCAACTATAAAATCGTGGAAGGTAATAAAGAAAGGATCCAGTCCTTTAAAGGTGATGTGTTGAAAATCCAGGGTACAGGATCAACAATATCTTTCACTGTTAGAAAAATTTCTGATGGCATTGGTGTGGAAAGACTGTTTCCGCTTTACTCTCCTCATATCGATGGTATCGTGTTGAATAAGGTGGGTAAGGTAAGAAGGGCTAAGCTTTACTACCTGCGCGAACGTGCTGGTAAGAAAGCCCGTATCAAAGAAAAAAGGGTTTAGTATACATACAGGGAAATTTGTTAAAAGCGGGACCATTACCGGTGCCGCTTTTTTCGTGTGCTTAAAATGGTATTAAAACTACAGCAGGATAGCGTATAAAGGGTAAAAAAGCCGATTATATCTGCTATCTTTGTTGACTGAACTTATAAACACTTGAGAAGATGACTGCTGTTTTTTTTAAATCATCATTTTTGATCCTTCAGGATATTGGGATGTCTGAACTGTTGCTGATTGCCGTAGTAGTACTGCTGCTTTTCGGAGGTAAGAAAATCCCCGAATTAATGCGTGGCCTCGGTAAAGGTATCCGCGAGTTCAATGATGCAAAGAATAATGTGCGCCAGGAAATCGAAGAAGGAATGAGGGAAAAACCTGTTCAGGCAGCACCGGCTACTACAGATGCACCTCATACCAGCACTGAAGAGGCTCCCAAAGCATAACCTGTAGCTCACTCCCCTTAAAGGAGTAATTCTGATTAATTTAATTTTAACTGGTTTAGTCTTGTCTGAATTCAGCAGTATAATCACTTTCCATAAAGCATTATACGCCGGCAGCACAAGCTGTACGGAGAGAGTACGCTATTACCTCAGCCGTATAGCGCAGTTAAAACATTTGAATGCCTTCCTGGAAGTGTATGAAGAGGAAGCCCTGGAAAAAGCACGCGAGCTCGATACCCGCCTCAAAAACGGGGAAAAGCTGGGCGCGCTTGCAGGCGTGGTGGTAGGTATTAAAGATGTGATCTGCTATAAAGGCCATAATGTAAGTGCCGCTTCCCATATACTGGAAGGGTTTAATTCCCTGTTTTCCGCCACTGCCATCGAAAGATTGCTGGCGGAAGATGCCATTATCATCGGCAACCTCAATTGCGATGAATTTGCGATGGGGTCTACCAATGAAAACTCTGCCTATGGCCCCACCCTGAACGCACTGGATAATACCCGCGTTCCCGGAGGCTCTTCCGGAGGCTCTGCCGTAGCTGTACAGGCAGATCTTTGCCAGGTGAGCCTGGGTAGTGATACCGGCGGTTCCGTTCGGCAGCCGGCCGATTTCTGCGGTATTGTTGGCCTGAAACCAACTTATGGCCGGATTTCCCGCTACGGGCTCATCGCTTATGCCTCTTCTTTTGACCAGATCGGCATTTTTGGCAAGGATATTGCCGATGTGGCGGCTGTTCTACAGGTGATTGCAGGCCCGGATGACTTCGATAGCACTGCATCCCAAAAGGAAGTACCGGATTATAAAGCACTCCTGGAAAACAATAAAACATTCAATTTTGCGTATTTAAGGGATGCACAGTACCACGAAGGGCTGGACGCAGAAATGAAGAACGGCTATATTGATTTCTTTGAAAGTTTACAGTCTCTGGGTCATACGGTATCAGGAAAAAGTTTTGAATACCTCGACCACGTAGTTCCGGCATATTATGTACTCACTACAGCAGAAGCGTCCTCTAACTTATCCCGGTATGATGGGGTGAAATATGGACACAGAACCCCTGAGAAAAACTTGGATCTGACAGAATTTTACAAAAAAAGTAGATCGGAAGGGTTCGGAAAAGAGGTAAAACGTCGTATATTACTGGGGACTTTTGTGTTGAGTGCAGGCTATTATGATGCATACTATACTAAGGCACAACAGGTTAGGCGTCTTGTAACTGAAAAACTCAACGAAATATTAGAAGAATACGACGCCATTTTAATGCCAACTGTGCCATCCACAGCATTTAAATTAGGGGAAAAAACAGACGACCCTATTGCCATGTACCTGGCTGATATTTATACGGTACTGGCGAATCTGGCAGGGGTACCGGCCATATCCGTTCCCTTGTACCGGCATTCAAACGGAATGCCATATGGTGTACAGATCATCACAAAGAAGTTTAGCGAAGCGAACTTGTTACACATAGCGCATCAATTGATGGCTAAGGAACAGGTTACTGTTGTTTAAAATAAATTGTATGAGAAAAATCTTTTTACTACTGCTGTTGCCAGCAACAAGTTTAGTGAGTGTGAGTGCAATGGGAGGCAATAGCAATCCTAAAGAGATGGCGTATCCGGTATTTTCCCCGGATACTTCTGTAGTAAAGCTGAATCACAAGGTACATTTACCAAAAGATACAGCTGTACTGCCATCACCAACATCCGTGGCAGTGAAAAAGGCTGCTCAAAGCCTGCCCAATACCATTCGCAGCGCGAAAGTGTATGAACAGATCAACAATAACCTGGTTGCCGGTTACGTGAGTAACTATGCCACCCGGTATAGCCAGCATCTGCAAATCATGATCGATAAAGGACAACCTTACTTCAATATGATTGAAAAGGTGTTCCGCGATAATGGTATCCCGGAAGAAATGAAATATCTCGCCGTAATCGAATCCAGCTTTAATACCAACGCCCGCTCAAGGGTAGGTGCAGTAGGCGCCTGGCAGTTTATGGCAGGAACCGCCCGCATTTTTGGCTTAAGCGTGGGTAAGAGAATAGACGAAAGAAAGGATTTCTATAAGTCTACATTGGCTGCGGCACAGTTCCTCAACCAGCTGTATGCCCAGTTCGACGATTGGTTACTGGTGGTAGCTGCTTACAACTGTGGCGCAGGTGGCGTACAACGCGCTATCAAAGCTAGCGGCCGTACCGATTTCTGGGGCATGCAGTATTTCCTGCCTGCTGAATCACGTAATCATGTGTACAAATTCATCGCTACCGGTTATATCCTCGACAGGTTCAATAACTTCTTCGGTGTAAGCGACGATAACTCCATCACTGTAAATGTACCTGTGGCAGACAACCTTTCCGCTCCCGTAGCAAGAGGCCCTTTAACAGAAGATGAAATTTTCAGCACTGTTGAAATCAATGTAACCGGCAAATACCGCCTGGAAGCCATTGCAAAGAAACTGGATATGAATCTGGCCGAACTGGACCGCTTCAACCCGGGCTTTGCTAAAGCAATGGCCAGCGCCGAAAATAACTACGATCTGCGCATCCCGAAAGAAAAAATGAAACAATTCCTGGCAGAAAGAGATGAAATGCTGAAGGAATCTGTACAGATGACACTGGATGATAAAGCAGTAGGTGTGGATAAATCCAAATTCCCGCCACCGGTGAAAATGGCTGATAAGAGCGCTACTACAAAGAAAGCCACTACTACCAGCGCTAAAAAGCATTACACTTCTAAAAAGCATCACTATACTGCTAAGAAGAAGACTACCACCGCTAAGAAGAAAACTACCACAAAGAAATAATCACCCGCAAGGGTATACGAAATAAAAAAAGCGACCGCTGATCATCAGTGGTCGCTTTTTTTATGATGTTATTAGGTTGTTAACAGGCCTCTCCGCCTTTCACTAAAAGTCACCAGGTCCAGTAACGGCCCGGTCATAAAGGTAGTGGCCAGCGCCATCAATACCAGCATAGCAAATATTTCCGGAGATAAAATTCCCAGATCAAACCCAATATTCAATACTACCAGTTCCATCAAACCGCGGGTATTCATTAACGCCCCGATGGAAACAGACTGCCGCCAGCTTTGGCCCATTAGCCGCGCAGTAATAGTGCTGCCACCAAATTTCCCGGCCACAGCCACCAGCATGATCATTCCGGCTACTATCCACAGGTCGCCTTGGTTCAATAGCCCGATATGTGTTCTTAAACCGGTAAATACAAAGAAAATAGGCAGCAGCAACAATACGCTTACATCTTCCAGTTTATCTGTCAGCAATTGCCTGATAGAAGTACTATGAGGCATGATCACGCCTGCCAGGAATGCGCCGAACAGCGCGTGGATACCAATCACTTCCGCTACCCAGGCAGATAGCAGCAACATGAAAAATACCAGCGATACCGCTGCTTTCTGGTTACCTTTTGCCATCTGCCGCTGTATGATCCTTTCCATCCGGGGCCGTACCAGCAGCAGCATTACAGCTACAAATACAATCGCCAGCAAAATGGTAACCAATGCACTGATAAGGCCGCCGGCATTTACGATTGCTACTACCACCGCCAGTATACACCATGCAGTAATATCATCGGCTGCGGCACAGGTGATAGCCATAATACCCAAAGGCGTATGGGTCAGTTTCCGTTCCTGTACAATACGCGCCAGCACCGGGAAGGCGGTAATGCTCATCGCAATGCCCATAAACAATGCGAAAGACAAAAAACTCACATTGGCCGGCGCAAACCGGGTGAAGAGAAAATAGGCCAGCCAAACGCCGAGGAAAAAGGGGATAATAATACTGGCATGACTGATCATTACCGCATCATGCGCTTTATTCCTGATCTTATTGAGATCCAGTTCCATTCCTACAATAAACATAAAGAAGGCAAGCCCTATTTGGCTGAGGAATTGCAGGCTTTTCAATGATTCCACCGGGAACAAAAAGCCGGAAAAAGAAGGAGCTACCCAACCCAGCAGGGACGGACCCAGTAATACACCGGCAATGATTTCGCCTACTACCGCGGGCTGCCTCAGCTTATTGGCCAGGATACCAAATACACGCGCTGCCAGCATGATCAGGATGATCTGCAACAGCAGCAATCCCAGCGGGTGCTTCAGGTTGTCGAGATAACGCCACCAGCTACCGGCCACCGGCGGAGCCGCTGCCGCTGCAGCAGGCGGAACAGCGTGCGTGGTCATCGGCAAAGATTGCCCTTTCTGCAATATCACCCAGATCAGGGCCCCGAAAATGCCAATGATCGCCGGGTACCATAAAAAGCGTTTATTCATGACGGGAAATATTAATGGTTAACCGCAAGATATAAAAAAGCAAAAAGCTATTACAGTGACGGGCCGCTGCGACAGGTTAAATCTTCGCAGGCGGTAGTCGCTGTAATAGCTTTTAATAGATATATCACCCGGTTGTTTAGCCGATAGCTGCAATACCAGGCAGTTCTTTTCCTTCAAAGAACTCCAGTAATGCGCCACCACCGGTAGACACATAACTTACTTTATCTGCAATGCCGAACTGGTTTACAGCAGCAACGGAGTCGCCGCCGCCAACCAGGGAGAACGCGCCTTTGGCAGTAGCGGTAACAATAGCTTCCGCCACGCCTTTAGTACCACCCTGGAATGCAGCCATTTCAAACACGCCCATGGGGCCGTTCCATAAAATGGTTTTGGAAGCAGCAATGGTTTCGCCGAAAAGCGCTACAGACTTAGGTCCTATGTCAAGGCCCATCCATCCTGCAGGGATGTTGTCGTTGGAAACCACCTGTGTATTTGCATCAGCGGCAAATTTATCTGCTGCTACAGAATCTACTGGCAGCAATAGTTGTACGCCTTTTTCTTTGGCTTTGGCTACAAGTTCATTGGCCAGGTCCAGCTTATCGTTTTCGCAGAGGGAGCTGCCAATTTCCTTGCCCTGGGCTTTCAGGAAGGTGTAAGCCATACCACCGCCAATGATCAGGTTATTGGCACGGTCCATCAGGGTTTCGATGATCAGGATCTTATCGCTTACTTTAGCGCCGCCCAGTATAGCGGTAAATGGAGAGGCTGCATCGTTGAGTACTTTCTGCGCGCTGTTTACTTCCGCTTCCATCAGCAAACCGAACATACGGTTTTCAGGAGCGAAATATTGTGCGATCACCGCAGTGGAAGCGTGGGCACGGTGGGCAGTACCAAAGGCGTCGTTTACATAAACATCACCCAGTTTGGACAGTTGTTCTGCGAAGGAGGCATCGCCTTTTTCTTCTGCTTTGTGGAAACGCAGGTTTTCCAACAGCAATACTTCTCCCATCTGCAGGTCGGCGGCCGCTTTCTCAGCAACAGGACCGATACAGTCTTCCGCAAACTTCACGGTAGCGCCGTTCAGTAAGGAAATAAGATGGTATACCAGGTGTTTTAAGGAATATTTATCGGTAGGACCATCTTTCGGGCGGCCCAGGTGCGACATCAGGATAACGGCGCCGCCGTCTTTCAGGATCTTCTGAATGGTGGGCACGGCTGCACGCATGCGGGTATCATCGGTGATTTCGAACTTATCGTTCAGGGGAACGTTGAAATCTACGCGGATCAAGGCTTTACGGCCATTGAAATTATAGTCGGAAAATTTGCTCATAATGTATCGATTTAAGATAACGGGGAGTGGTAAATTAAAAAACCGCGGTACCAACAGCACAAAGCGGGTATATAGCCGGATAACCTGGCCAATTGCTGCTATGGTGTAGTTCCGCGGAATTTAAAAGACTCCCGGCCTGCACCGGGAGTACCGTATATAATTATTTGCTGATCAAACCGGCAAAGTACTTCACAGTACGAACCAGCTGAGATACATAGCTCATTTCGTTATCATACCAGGAAACGGTTTTAACCATCTGGTGTTCGCCAACTGTGAGCACCCTGGTTTGAGTAGCATCAAACAGGGAACCGAAATGGATACCAACGATGTCGGAGCTTACAATTTCATCTTCGGTATAACCGAAAGATTCGTTGGAAGCAGCTTTCATGGCAGCGTTTACTTCGTCGGCAGTTACTTTTTTATTGAGGATGGTAGTCAGTTCAGTTAAGGAACCGGTGATGGTAGGAACACGTTGTGCACTACCGTCCAGTTTGCCTTTCAGTTCCGGCAATACCAGGCCGATGGCTTTTGCCGCACCGGTACTGTTAGGTACGATGTTGGCTGCAGCAGCACGTGCACGGCGCAGGTCACCTTTCGGATGCGGAGCATCCAGGGTGTTCTGGTCGTTGGTGTAAGCGTGAACAGTGGTCATTAAACCGGTAGCGATACCGAATTTATCCTGCAGTACTTTAGCCATAGGAGCCAGGCAGTTGGTGGTGCAGGAAGCGCAGGAGATAACAGTTTCGCTGCCATCCAGGATTTCGTGGTTAACATTGAAAACGATCGTTTTCAGATCACCGGTAGCTGGAGCGGAAATAACAACGCGTTTAGCGCCTGCGGTCAGGTGAGCTGCAGCTTTATCCCTGTCAGCAAAGAAACCTGTACACTCGATCACTACATCGATGTTGTGCTCTTTCCAGGGAATTTGAGACGGATCTCTCTGTGCATATATTTTCACATCTTCACCGTTCACATTGATTGCGTTTTCAGAATGCTTAACGTCTGCATCGAATCTACCCTGTGCTGAATCATATTTCAGCAAATGCGCCAGCACAGTGGGGCTGGTGAGGTCATTGATAGCTACCACATCAATGCCGGGCATTTTGTAAATCTGGCGGTATACCAAACGGCCGATACGACCGAAACCATTAATACCAATTTTGAGAGTAGTTCCCATTTTACATCGTGATTTGAGTATGAAAAAATCGAGAGCGAATTTACAATCAATACCACTATTAATCAATATAATTTTAGGTTATGAAAATATTTTTTGGAAATATCAAATAAGATCCTACATTTGCAATCCGAAAATGACATGCCGCGTTGGTCAAGGGGTTAAGACGCCTCCCTTTCACGGAGGAGTCACGGGTTCGATTCCCGTACGTGGTACAGAGAAGGTTGCTCACATGAGCAACCTTTTTTATTTGACGGATAATCCGTTTGCCGGATTGGATCAGGTTGTAATGTACTACCAATACGCCAACACAAATATATTGGCGCATTGATAGTTTTTATATGAAATAATGTAATACCAGGTTACCGGAATTATCAATTCATTTTTATTAATTCCACCCGGCGATTTTTGGCTTTGTTTTCTTCGGTATCATTAGCTACCAGAGGTCGTTCGGCTCCAAACCCTTTGGCAGTCAGGCGTGATTTTTCTATTCCGTCTGCCACCAGTGCATTCATAACCGCATTGGCCCTGTCGTCAGATAATTTTTTATTATGGGCACCATCGCCGGTATTATCGGTATGACCTTCAATAAGGATTTTCAGACTTGTTTCCTTTTTTAAAGCAGCCGCAATTTGTTCAACAACTTCTTTGCCCGCTGCGGTAACGGTAGACTTATCAATATCGAAATTGATATATAAAATAGATTTTCCGCTTTCCGTAAGGTCTTTGGCAATTTTATCGGCGGTGACCTTGGTAATGGTTTGCTGGAAATCCTTTTCCTGGAGAATATTTAATTTTCCGGCGGCATTGTTGGCAGAAAACTGGATATAAATATTGCCTTTATCCTTTGAACGGACCACATAAAATTTGATGACTTCGCCAACATAGCCTATATCACCTTCATCTCCTTTATTAGGATCCTGTTTGTTATAGCGATCATATTCATCGTGTGTGATCTCTCCATCAAAAACTTTAACAGCGCCGATAGACTGCAGATAATCCGCCAGGCTTTTTTCAAAATAACGTTGGGAAAATTCTTCTCCGGTTTCTGCTGTCACATTTATTTTGTACAACTTTCCTTCAACAGGCATCATGATTCCTTTAACAGGAAAAAAGCAAACATCAAAATTCTTTTGCAAAGGTTTATTCTGTTCCTTTAATCCCTTGGGTAAGGTAAAGAAAGGAAAATCGCCCAAATCGGCTTCTGAAAACGGAATGTCCTCTATTTTAAAACTAACGGATGTATCACCAGCGGGCTTTTGAGCGTTATCGGCTTGTTCAGGGACTTCAGTTGAAGTTTCGGCTTTTTCAGACTGTTTTACTTTTGGGTTACACGAGACAACCAGGATCACTGCTGCAAATAAAAGGGCTGTTTTCTTCATATTCTTATAAATATTATGATACTAAAGATAGGTCGTAAAGATCCTAAAAACAATTTTTAGAAAGGTTACCAGTTAGTTAAAAGGAATTGATGCCCCCTGTAACAATATTTTCTTCCCCCTTTCCCGTAAAAGCCTTAAATTAATGGCAGACTTTGACCATCGTCCTCATGAGCCTCTCCAAGCTGCTATCCCTGCTCGTTTTGTACCTGTTCTTCTGCTCTTTGCGAAACAGCGCCCTGGCACAATCCGCAACGATCAGGAAAGAACAGGGCGATTTGCTTTCTATTAAAGACAGCATTGCGTTTGCCGATAAGCTAAATCGCATAGGTATTCTTTTTTATCTGAAAGACGTTGACAGTTGCTTTTACTATGGTATAAAAGCAAAAGTCCTTTCTGCGCGGCTGCGATACACCAAAGGCGAAGCCGATGCCGATAACGTGATTGCTGCTGCACTTTACTTTAGAGGGCTTTATAAGGAAGCACTGGAATTGTTCAGTAAATGCCTGACTGCATACCGGGAATTGGGTGATTCTGCCAATGTAGCCCAGGTACTTTCCAATATGTCAACCGTATATACTGATATGGCCGATAGCCCCAAAGCTATCAGCTTTGCCCGCCAGGGTTTCGAACTGGGGCAGCAACTGAAGGGAGACAGCATTCAGACCCTGCTTTACCTCAACTATTGCTTAGATCATCCCGAACTGCCGGAAGATACCATCAGGCACTACCTGGCCAAAGCACTGGCTATTGCGGACAAGTATAACGACCGGCCCATGCAATCGTTGGCCATGCTTATGCTTCCTACATACATGGTGGCTAATAAACGCCGAAATGAGGCTATGCCATTGATCAGGGCGGCACTTGATCACTCCCGTCGTACAGGGATGGAATATCTGGAGATCAGTACGCTGATACTGTACGGAGATTGTATGGAAAATAAACCAGACAGCGCATTGATGTACTATACACTTGCGCACAAAATTGCAGTGAAAAATGGCTATAGAAATTTCAACCTGCAATTGCTGAATGTCATCCTGAAGAACACAGTGCTGATTGGTAACAAGGATCAGATCATCAACATACAAAAACAACTAACATCTGCACTGGAGGCAGACAACAGCAACCTGAAGAAATTTATCGGCGATTATACTGTTTACAGCGCAATCAGGGAGGAAAATGATTTGCTGGAAGCCGGTAATAAGAGCAAACTAACCCAAATATGGATGCTCGCAGGTATATGTTCCGCGACCATACTGCTGCTTGCTTTCATTTACTACCAGTACCAGCGCTCCCGCCAGATGAATAAAATTATTTCGGACCAGAACCATCAGTTACAGAACACACTGGTTGCACTGGAACAAAGCCAGGCAGATAATACCCAGGTGCTCAAAATAGTAGCGCATGATCTCCGCAACCCCATAGGCGCCATGACATCTATAGCCAACCTGATGCTGGACGAAGGATCGCGCAACGACAATGACCGTGTGTTGCTGGACCTGCTCAAAATCTCAGGAGAAAATTCGCTTGAGCTGGTGAACGACCTGCTACTCATGCATACCCGCTCGGAAGAACTCACCAAAGAACCCGTAGACATGCACCAACTGCTGCAATATTGTGTAGAACTACTGCATTTCAAAGCAAAGGAAAAAAGGCAGCAGATATCTTTAACAGCAGCCCATGTGGTTATCCATGTGAACCGTGAAAAGATCTGGCGCGTGATGAGCAACCTCATTACCAATGCAATCAAGTTCAGCCCCATAGACGCCCGCATTTCGGTGCAGCTGGAGGTGAAGAATAGCAACGTGCAAATCAGCGTGGAGGACCAGGGGATCGGTATACCTGAAGATATTAAAGACAATATCTTCGATATGTTCACCATTTCCCGGAGGGCCGGTACAGCCGGGGAACAGTCATTTGGTCTTGGATTATCCATTTCCCGGCAGATCGTAGAGGCGCATGGCGGCGCTATCTGGTATGAAAGCACTCCCCGCAAAGGAAGTATTTTCTTTGTAGAGCTACCGTTTGCAACGGTCTGAATCCATGGTTTGTGCTGTTTTGTTTGCAGCGCAAACCAGCCGCTATCTTTTTTGAGCTGTTGCGGGAAGCAATCCGCCCTCCGTCTTAGCCTTCTGGGTTTATTGTACAAACCAGCCGCCATCAGCAACGCGTTTACTCATAATTATGCCCGGTTCACCTGTTGTCCGCAATATCATCACCGCGCATACCTGGCATAGAAAATTTTAAGACCTCTTTAGCCGGAAATATTCCACTGCCTCTTATTCAGGTTCCCCTTTTTTAATGCCAATTTCTCCGGATAATATTGAATATATTTCTATAATAATATGTATTTTATTTCATGTAAAATATTTATCCCGCGTTGTTCATTTTGTGCATTTTTTATCACTCTCTCCGGTTATTCATTTTATTCATTCATTCCCCGAACCCGCTACAACACTGATTATTACAATACTTTAGCCATACCGTACCCGAATCCCGATATATTAAGCGACTAAGTATCCTTATGCGAATCCCTTTGCGTGCCTTGTATGCAGTTATCAATTCCCTGTTACCTGGATCTCCCGGACGGATAGGGTATGCCGCACTGGTATGCTTCCTTTATTTCCCGCTGCAGGTACATGCACAAACAGGGTGCCCCGCACCCAAAATAAGAAAGTATGCTTCCAGTCAGAGAACCGCGGCGTTGCTGGGATGGGTAGACAATGACACGCGTGCCGCGGACGGGGCGCCCGCTACTTTCTCTACACTCAATGCACCTATTCCGCTGCTTGGGCTCACTTTCGCCACACAATACCTACGCTTCGATGCACAGGTGGCTGCAGGTACTCCGCTCAGTATAAAAATTATTTATCCTGCCAGCCTCCTGGGAGTGGGATCTTCCGCTTTGGTACAGCCCTTTATATATGACAAAGGCACTGAAAAAGCAGCCGGCGTATCCTTTCCCGTGGGCGATCTGCTATCACTCCTGAACGGGGCCGGCGACATGGAACTTAACTTCACACCTAAAGATGCCGCTGGTAACCCCGTGGCCTATGACGGCGTATGGATACGACTCTCCGGCGTGCTTGGAGTGGCCCTGAGCATGGGCGTGTACGATGCCTGGATCATGCAGGACCCTCCCGGTAATATCAGCTGTAACCAGGCTATCGATGTACTGGCAGGCGTTCGTGCCGGTGGCGTTAGCCTTCTTAACGCCACCGGCGGAGTTGTGGATAAATGGAATGCCATCGACAATGATCCTTCGCTTACTACCTACGCACAACTTAATACCGGTGTACAGGTACTAAGCCAGGTGTTTGAAACAGTTGTATTCAATACGCCCGCAAAAGCAGGGGATTCCGTATACCTCGTATTACAGGACCCCGGCAGCGCCCTGCTGGATCTGAGTCTTCTTACCGGTTTTACCATACAACCCTACATGGGAACAACCCCGGCAGGAAGCCCCATCACCAGCACCGGCACTTTGCTCAACCTTCGCCTCTTAAACGGTCCCGGTAACAAATATGTACTGAGTGCAGCCATCCCCGCAGCTTTTGATCGCATAGATATCCAGATGGGCGGGCTTGTAGGAGCGCTTTCTTCCCTGCGCATCTACGATGTAAAAGTAGTAACACCGGCGCCGGCGTATTCACTGACCATCGATGGCAATCTTACCGCCGGTCCTGTTTGTATTAAAGATGTAAACAAACTGAAATTTAATATCACCAATGCGGATCCCTGTGCACTGTATAAATGGTACGATGCTGCCAACACATTGCTATATACCGGTAACGCCTATACGCCTGCAATTACCAGCGCAGGAAATTATACCTGGTATGTGGAAGCTGTAAGGAACGGATGTAACGGCGTTACAAGTAATCGTGTGCCCGTTAACGTTATAGTTGATCCACGTCCCGGAAAACCATTACTCACCATTCAATTAAACCCTTGACATATGAAAATTGCTACTCTCGGAATGCGCCGGCCTTTCCATCCCGTTTTAATGATCCCTGTTTTACGTCATCCCGCTATGAAGTACCTGCTGGCAGTTTTTCTATTGCTATGCGCTGTCGGTGTTCATGCACAAACTGCCACGCTTATCACAACGCCGGCACAATTGTCTGATGGCGACGATCCGTCGAAAGGTACCTCTACCGCCACAGGTACTACCTTGTTCTGTACCAATCCATCAGCATTCAGGCTTACTTCCAGTTTAACCGATCCTACGGCTACAGGAACACCGGTGCCCTATACCAGCTGGAAATGGGAGGAGATCGATGAAAACGGTAACCCCGGCCCCTTACCGGCAACAGCGGTGCCGGATAAGGAAAAGCTGAACATAGCCTCCGCTACACCCGGATGGCATACCTACCAGGTAACTGCCGGTACCGGCGTTTCGGAGTGCCCGGCCGATCCGGTGATCTTCACAGTATATGTGTTACCGGATCTTACCATCACATCGGAAATAGATCCTGCCGGCAACACCAACCTCACCTATTGTGCGGCCAACGGCGCGCCAACAGGCACAGATGCCATTAAACTGAAAAGCACTGTAACCTTCACTACTGCACCACGCAAAATTGCAGGTCTTAAAGATTATACACTGAGCGATTTTGAACTGAAATATGTATGGTCTAAAGAAGAAGTAGGCGTGCCCGCCTCTAAAACAGATGTGGGTACAGGCGCTGATTACACAATATCAGAAACTGCAGTAACCACAGCGGGTGTTGAAAAGAAGTATAACTACAGCGTGAAAGTAGTGTACACGGTAAAAGCATGTGGGGACTATACCGCTGTTACACAATCCGGCAGCCAGGATGCTGTGATCACTGTTACACCTAAACCAGGTAAACCGGTTATTACTATCCAGTAAAGGTATGGGTAAAAAAATAACTGTTATCATCTTATTCCTTGGCTGGTGGGCGATTCCCACGTTGGCGCAGTCGCCACCAGTCAGGTATATCATGCCCGGCCAGCAGGTGAAACTTACTGCTGCAGCCACCAATGCGCAACACTACCAGTGGTATCGCGATGGCATGCCCCTCGCGGGAGCAACGCTGGCGGAGTACATCACCGCAACACCGGGCAGGTATACCGTGGAGGCATATAACGGGAACGACTGTATGTCGGAACTGTCTGATGCAGTTATTATCGCTGAAATAGCGGGCAGGGGCCCGGATGCTGATATGCAGATCAGCAAAACCGCTGATAAGGGAACCATCCGTGTGAACACTTCTTTCAACTATTATTTAACCGTAGTGAACAATGGTCCGGCAAATGCTACCGGTATCGTGATAACGGATAGGCTGCCCCGGTACCTGGCGATGGATCTGTTGTCGATA
>JBCNPS010000129.1:0-14528 GCA_039593235.1 Chitinophaga sp.
TATTTTAAGTTATCACTGCAACTTCGTATGCCCTTCCAGGTTATACGAACAAACTAAGGATCAAACACCCGATCAAACCTGTTATTGATACAATGGTTTCCATTACCGACCAGGTTTTGATCGTATTCTTTACAGTTAAGTTAAAGTATTCTTTGAACATCCAGAAACCGGCGTCATTTACATGCGAAAACATCAGGCTGCCGGCGCCGGTAGCCAGTACCATCAGGTTGGCATTTACACCGGAAGCAGCTATCATTGGCGCAACAATTCCTGCCGTAGTGAGACCGGCCACCGTTGCAGATCCTATGCACACCCTGATGATGGCAGCAATGCCCCAGGCAAGGATTAACGGATGCAGGTGCATATTCTGCAATGTGGCAGCAATGTAACTGCTCACTTTACTGTCGTGCAGCAATTGCGTAAGCGCACCGGAGCCTCCTATTACCAGGATAATAACGGCTACATCACGCACGGCATCATCCATCACCACCATTACTTTTTTGGGAGGCATGCCTCTTCTCAATCCGAGTAAATACATGCCATTGAGTACTGCCAGTAACATCACTATTAATGGGTCGCCCAGCCAGGAGGCCAGCCTGAAAAGAAAGGTACCTTCCGGTATCCACAATTTCATTAAAGCCGTAACAGCCAGCAAAAATACCGGCAGCAACGCAGCAAAAAGACTTACAAACATGCCTGGTAGCTGCTCTTCAGGGATAGGAGGCGCTACAAACATCTGCCCGGGGGGATTGGTATAATGCTTCAGAAAACGTGAAAACACCGGTCCTGCCAGGATGATAGCAGGAACAGCCACCATAAAGCCATACAACAAAGTAAGCCCCATATTTGCATGGAACTGCTGTATCAATGCAGTTGGAGAAGGATGCGGCGGTAAATATCCATGTGTAACAGATAAAGACGCCAGCATAGGAATACCCAAATATACTACCGGCAATTTTGTACGCGATGCTACTGTAAAGATCAGGGGCACCATCAACACAAAACCGATGTTATAAAATAAAGGGATCCCTACTATAAAACCCGTTAGCATCAGCGACCATTGCACATATCTGGGCCCGAACAGGTTCATTAAGCCGCCGGCAATTTTTTGTCCTGCCCCGCTTTCCGCTACCAGCTTTCCCAGCATACTGCCAAAAACGATAACAACAATCAGGGAACCCAGTGTTTTACCAATACCTGTTTGAATAGACTGCGTGATGTCTGCAACGTTCATATGCAACGCCAGTCCCATCAGCAAAGACACTATAAGGAAAGAGAGAAAAGTATTTAAACGCCACCAGGCCACCAGTATTACCAGCAAAAGAATGGCCGCAATAACAATTAATAAGGGCATACAGCTGTTGTTTTACATGAACATGGAAAACAACAAGATAATAAAATATTATTCGTATCTCAAGGCAATGATAGGATCTAATTTGGAAGCCTTATAGGCAGGGTATAAACCGGAAACGAGCCCTACTGCCGCACAAATGGATACGCCCACAAAGATCCAGAACCAGGGTACAATAAAGGAAGATTTTAATAATGCGGAAACGATATTTCCCAGGAGCATTCCCACAAATACACCGATCAATCCCCCCATCACACTGATAATGATGGATTCATACAGGAACTGGGTACGTACCACGTGGCTGGTAGCGCCCAGTGCTTTAGTGACGCCTATTTCGCGCGTTCTTTCCGCTACAGACACCAGCATAATATTCATCAATCCAATAGCGGAGCCAAACAATGTAATAAAGGCTATAACAATGGCAAAGAGGTTTACCTTTCCCAAACTTGAAAAAAGCATTTCGGCAATACTATCGCTTTTGCTGATCTCAAAATTATCTTCTTCATTGATATTCAATCCCCGTATGATACGAAACAGCCCTGTAGCTTCCCCCTGGGCAGCATCCATCTGTTTAATATCCTTCACGGCCACTGCAATCTGGTAGCTGGCATTGGGGCGGTTAAATACCCTGCGGGTATTATTTACCGTGGTGATCACCACGTTATCGGCGCTCATCATTTTACTACTGCCTTTTGATGCCAATACACCTATCACACGGTAGCGGATATCACCCACCCGGATGGTATTGTTCACTACCCCCTTTAATTGCTTACCAAAAAGCTTTTCCGCTACATCCACCCCCAGGATCGCTACATTCCTTCCGGATTGCACATCCAGCTGGTTAAAGTCCCGGCCCTGTGAAATTTCATAATTGGAGATCTGGAGATAATGTTCATCACCTCCTATTACCTGTACATTGGGATTGGTTTTCTTATCATCCTTGTAAACGGTAGCAATACCGGTAGCCTGGAAAGACACGCTAACGGTAGCAGGAAATGTATAACGGTCGCGGAAAGCCACTGCCTCCTGGTAACGGATAATTTTATTGCTGTTGGATTTCTTGACCTTTTTTATATTCTTGTTCCCCTTGGAAGCCTTCCTGTCATCGTCGCCGATATGCACCTGCATCCCGCGGTTGCGGATAGAGAAACTGTTGGCGCCCATACTGGCAAAACTGCTGTAGATGCTACTCTTCATGCTGTCGATAGCCGTAAGGATCCCTACAAGTACAGTGATGCCCAATGCAATGATAGACACAGTAAGACCTGTGCGCAACTTGTTGCTGGTTACAGAACGGTATGCCAGGGAAAAAATATCTCTTGATTGCATAATAACGGGTTACCTATAAAGTTAACGTAATATACCTATTTAATCCATTCAATTTGGGATGAACGGCGGGTAGTATAAAAGAGAAGACCGAAGCGGAAGTAAATCGCTTCGGTCTTTCCGGTTATTTTATAAGCTAACAGCTTTACAGCCAGCATAATAACAGGTTCGGGAACAGGCCCAATACCAGTACCAGGGCAATAGCCAGTACCAGGGCAGCTTTAAAGCCACCGGAAACGCCTTCTACTTCCGGTTCGCCCTGTTTAAAATACATAGCGATGATGACCCGGAAATAATAGTATACGCTGATGGCAGCGCACAATACCGCGATGATCACCAACCACAAAATATGACCGTGTTCAATGGCTGCGGATAACACAAAATATTTGGCAAAGAAACCGGCGGTTACCGGGATACCCGCCAGGGAGAACAGGAACACTGCCACCGCTCCAGCCAGTAAAGGCTGCTTGCGGGCCAGGCCGTTGAATCCTTCGAAGGTGTAATCTTTCAGTTTCATCAGCACTGCAAACACGCCAATGGTGGCAATACTGTAAGCGGCAGCGTAAAGGATAATACCTTCTGCCCCCCTGTTATTCATGGCTACCACGGCAAACAGCATAAAGCCTGCCTGCGCAATACTGGAATACGCCAGCATACGTTTTACACTTTGCTGGAATACCGCGCTGAAGTTACCAAGTATGAGGGTAGCAGCAGTAATAATGGAAAGGATCAGCGTCCAGTGTTCGCTGATGTTACCACCGGCAAAACTGCTGTGGAACATCCGCAGGAAAGCCACAAATCCACCCGCTTTTACAACGGTAGACATAAAAGAGGTGAACACAGTGGGAGAACCATCGTATACGTCCGGCGTCCAGAAATGGAAGGGTACCGCAGATACTTTAAAGGCAAGGGCAAACACCATCAGGATGATACCGCATAACGCCAACGGATGTACGCTTGCTGCACCCAGTCCTAAACCGGAAATATCAAAAGTGCCGGCAGCGCCATAGATCAGGGTAATACCCATGAGCAGGATACCGGTAGAGAAAGAACCCATCAGGAAATACTTCAGGGAAGCTTCATTACTTTTCAGGCTTTTCTTATCAGCTCCCGCAAGGATATACTGCGGGATAGACATAATTTCAACCGCCAGGAACAGCATCAGCAAATTACTGAATGAAGTGGCCAATGAAATACCCGCCAGGATAAAAAATATCAGAGCGAAATAATCGGCCACATGCTCTCCTACCTTTTCAAACTCACTGCCCGATAACAGGAAATATAACAAGGTGGCGCCCAATGCTACGGCATTGAACAACACACCAAATTTGGTCACTTCAATCATGCCATACATGATATACCCGCCATGCTCTACAGACGGATATTGCGCCAGGTTAGCAATAAATGCTATCAGGATGGCCGCGATGGCAAAAAATTTAATATGCTGCTTATTGCGTACAAATAAACCAACAAACATCAGTACAACGCCCGATAAAGCAGTAGAAATTAGTGCATTCATATTTTTGCGTTACAAAACCCCGTTACAAATTTTTCCATTCCGGTATTCAGCTGACAGCTGAAGATCAGAATAATTTACTTACCACTTCAGATGTGCCGCTCACCAGATCCAGCATAGGTTTGGGATACACACCCAACACTATGATCATGATCACTACCAGGCTCAAAGCCAGTGTTTCACCCGGCTGCAGATCTGTAGTAGTTGCGGTTAATTCATTTCCCTCGCCAAATATCACTTTCTGAATCATACCCAGGGTATATACAGCAGAAAGAATGATACCTAACCCGGCAAATGCCATAAACCAGTGATTATATTGGAACAACCCGCTGAACATCAGGAACTCGCCAATGAAACCATTGGTGAGTGGTAAACCGATGTTAGCCAGGCTGATAATAACGAGGAAAATAGCCATCCGCGGCGCTTTCTGCGCCATACCACCCATCTGGTCCAGGTTTTTGATACCCAGGCGGTTCTGGATCACTTCCACGATGATCCACAAGCCAATGATATTGATACCGTGGTTAAACATCTGTACCATTATCCCCTGGAGGCTTTGTTCGTTATTGGCGAAAATAGCTGCACACATCAAACCGATGTGGGCTATGGAAGAGTAGGCGATTAAGCGTTTCAGGTCGTTTTGTACCATGGCAATGCACGACGCATAGATGATACCGATAATACACAGTACAATAGCCACATCAGACCACATAGCAGCGCCCTGTGGCAATACCGGCAACAGCCAGCGGATCACACCAAACAAGCCCATTTTTACCATTACACCGGAAAGGATCATGGTCACAGGTGTAGGCGATTGCTCATAGGTATCGGGCTGCCAGGTGTGAAAAGGAAATACCGGCATCTTAATGGCAAAGGCCACAAAGAATAACCAGAACAGCCATTTCTGATCTTCCGGGTTCACCTGCATAGTGGTGAAGGAAGTCCAGCTGAAAGAGTGATCCGGGGTTTGCGAATAAAGGTAGATAATGCCTACCAGCATCAGCAGCGAACCCAGGAATGTGTACACAAAGAATTTAAAGGTAACGGCAATCCGTTTTTCACCACCCCACAAAGAGCAGAGGAAATAAACAGGGATCAGGGCCAGTTCCCAGAATATGTAAAACTGCAGGGCATCATAAGCGGTGAATACACCGGTTAAGCCGGCCTGCGATAATAACATCAAACCATAAAAGACATTTGCCTTTTCGTAGTTACGGTTATAAATAGTAATGAAAACAAGCAGGGAAGCAATTGCTGTAAGTAAGCAAAGCATCACCCCCATTCCATCTAATCCAACATGGAACTGGCTCCCCAGCTGAGGAATCCAGTTGGCAACAAAGTTCAGGCTGTCGGGAGCAGTACGAAAGCGGCACCACGATCCAATTGCTATCACCACTGTTGCCAGCGATGAAATCATGCCCAGCACTTTTGGCCCGGATCCCTTCAGACCAAATGCAATAAGGCCCGCTATGAAAGGAATCAATATTAATAAAACTGTCAACATAATTTATCTGCGCTTGTAACTTCTGCTATTGGTTTATAATAAGAATCCGATCACAAATAATAAGATCATACCGATGACCATTGCAAAGATGTAAAAACCCACCTGCCCGTTCTGTACCAGGCGGATCTGCTGACCGCCCCATTGTACGCCGCGGCCTACACCGTTCACCAGTTTGTCGATACCCGCCTTTTCTACCACATCGCGGAAGAAACGGGACAATTCATACAATGGTTTTACGATAATAGTATCATACAGTTCATCTATATACCATTTGTTTTCGAGCACTTTTGCCAAACCAGTACTTTCTTTACCCGCATCTTCAAACTTCGTGAATTTCTGACGCGCCAGCAGGATAAATACAATGACCAGTACACTGCTCACACCCATCAGCAGCCATTCTGTATTGTGCGACAGGTGATGCTCCACAGCGAAAGGCGCAGACGGTGCAAACACCGGCGCCAGGTATTCAGCCAGCATATTCTTCGTTCCAAAAACTTCCGGTAAACCAACATAACCGCCTATCACGGAAAGTACCGCCAGGATCACCAACGGAATGGTGATAGCAGCAGGACTTTCATGCAGGTGATGCTCCTGTTCGTGAGTACCACGGAATTTACCGCTGAAAGTGATATAATATAAACGGAACATATAGAAAGCTGTCATCAGCGCACCTATCAAACCCAGTACATATAAAACCGGGTTGTTGGCAAAGGCTTCTGCCAGGATCTCATCTTTAGAGAAAAAGCCGGAGAAACCGGGGATACCCGCAATAGCCAGGCATCCTACAAAAAATGTCCATGTGGTGGTAGGCATGAATTTCCTGAGCCCACCCATTTTCCTGATATCCTGCTCGCCACCCATTGCGTGGATCACGGAACCGGAACCGAGGAACAGCAGGGCTTTGAAGAAGGCGTGTGTCATTACGTGAAACACGGCAGCTCCGTAAGCGCCTACACCCAGGGCCAGGAACATATAACCTAACTGGCTCACGGTGGAATAAGCCAACACTTTCTTGATATCATTCTGCTTTAATGCAATAGAGGCTGCAAACAGGGCGGTGGCAAGGCCAATAACCGCAATCACCGTTTGAATATGCGGCGCAAGGGTATAAATCACGTTGCTGCGTGCAATCATATAGATACCGGCGGTAACCATTGTAGCCGCGTGGATCAGGGCAGATACCGGGGTAGGACCCGCCATCGCATCCGGTAACCAGGTATATAAAGGGATCTGTGCAGATTTACCCATTGCACCTACAAACATCAGCATGGCAATAGCGGTGATAATACCATTATTCATGCCCAGTGGCGCTGCTTTGGCAAATACTTCAGGGAATGTAACAGTTCCAAACTGCATGATCATGAAGAAGATGGCGATCAGGAAACCAAGGTCGCCGATGCGGTTCATCACGAATGCTTTTTTGGCAGCATTGTTATAGCTGGTATTTTTAAACCAGAAACCGATGAGGAGATAAGAACAAAGACCAACACCTTCCCAGCCAATGAACATCATTACATAGTTGGAGCCCAGCACCAGTATTAACATGGAGAACACGAACAGGTTGAGATAAGCGAAATATCTTGCAAAGCTCTCATCACTCTCGTCGTGCATGTAAGAAGTAGAGTAAATATGGATCAGTGTACCCACACCGGTGATCACCAGCAGGAACAGGGCACTTAACTGATCTACCTGGAAGGCAAAAGGGATCTGCAGGGAGCCTACAGATATGAAATCAAACAGGTGTACTGTTTGTGCGGAAAATCCCGTGGTTTTAACTTCCAGGAATATTAATAAGCTAATCACAAAGGACGCCAGTATTGCGCCACTGCCAACAAATCCTACCAGGGACTTGGATAAAAATCTGCGTCCCAATCCATTCACCAGGAAACCCAATAATGGTAAAAATGGTACCAGCCAAACAAGATTAATCATTTATCAATTCTATTTACGACGTCGAAAAATTTAATAATTGAGAAAACAGAATTATTAATTTTTCAGCCTGTTAAGAATGTTAATATCTACTGAGTGTGTGTTTCTGTACACCATAGTAATGATAGCCAGTCCAACCGCTACTTCCGCAGCTGCCACCACCATTATAAAAAATACGAAGAGTTGCGCAGAACCGGCATCCACCCTGCCTGCATCCGCCCACATCTTGGAAAATGATACCATCAGCAGGTTCACTGCATTCAGCATCAGCTCAATGCACATAAAAATAATAATCGCATTTCTGCGCATCAGAACACCCATCACACCTATGCAAAACAAGGCGATACTCAGGAATATGTAATATTGAACAGGCATAAAATAAATTACGAGTTAGAAATTACGGATCGTTCATCCGTATGGCTATTCTTTTTTACCAATTACCACGGCGCCGATCATTGCGCTGAGGAACAGGATACTGCTCACTTCAAACGGCACCACATATTGTTTGAACAGGATCACACCGAGATTTTTGATCAGTCCGATATCAGTAGCGCTTGTGCTCAGGGCCGGCATGCTGGCATCGCGTAATGCAGCCACCAGTACCACTAGTAATGCACCGCCACTGATAGCGCCGGCATATTTCAGCCAGTTGCGCTTCTGGGGCTCCAGTTCAGCATTCAGGTTCATGAGCATCAGTACGTACAGGAACAATACCATGATGGCCCCTGCATATACAATGATATGTACTACTGCCAGGAACTGGGCATTCATCATAATGTAGTGCCCCGCTATGGTAAAGAATGTTATGATCAGACACAACACACTCGTCACAGGATTTTTACTCAATACCACGCCCAACGCTGATACCAGCGCCACGACCGACAGCACCATGAAAATTATTTGTTGTATACTCATTCCCATCTCTGCTATGTTTGACTATTGTATTTTTAGCTAAATGTGCGCTGTGAATAATATTATTTGCCTTCTTTCGGATGAGGAATCAGCAGATCATCTTTTCCATAGATAAAGCCTTTACGCTGATAGTTTGCCGGAGCAAATGTTTCAGACATATAAACAGCATCTTTCGGACAAGCTTCTTCACAAAAACCACAGAAAATGCAACGGAGCATATTGATCTCATATTTTGCTGCATATTTTTCTTCCCTGTACAGGTGTTCTTCCCCTTCTTTTCTTTCAGCTGCTTCCATGGTAATGGCTTCAGCAGGACAGGCCACTGCGCACAATCCGCAGGCGGTGCATCTTTCACGTCCTTCCTCATCCCGGTTCAACACATGTAACCCGCGGAAAACGGGGCTGAAATCACGCTTTTTTTCAGGAAAGCTAACAGTCGCTTTTTTCTGAAAAAGGTGCTTAAAAGTGATACCCATACCTTTGGCAATAGCAGGGATGTACATCTTCTCGGCCAGTGTCATTGGCCGGCGGTCTACTGCTTTTGCCCTGTTAGTTAATGCTTGCATAATGAATGCTTTATTTAATCCACACGTTCTGTGTGTATTTAATCAGATAATAATTAGTGTTGACGGGCCAATACCAGGGCGCCGGTGATCAACATATTTACCAGTGCCAGCGGGATCATGATCTTCCATCCCAGGCGCATCAGCTGGTCGTAACGGAATCTTGGAACCGTCCAGCGTACCCACATAAAAAAGAAAATGAACAGCAGCGTTTTTACAAACAATGCCAGGAACCCGAGGATGGTTACCACATTCGGATCCAGACCCAGTTTATCCATGTAAGGGAAGGCATAACCGCCGAAGTACATGGTAGAGATCAGCGCAGAGCTGATGAACATGTTGATATATTCCGCAAACAGGAAGAAACCGAGTTTCATGGAAGAATATTCCAGGTGGTAACCACCATTCAGCTCGTTTTCTGCTTCCGGTAAATCGAACGGAGCGCGGTTACATTCAGCAAAAGCGCATACCAGGAAGATAAAAAATCCTAATGGCTGATACACCACGTTCCATAAACCATGACGCTGTTGTTCTACAATATCTTTCAGGCTCAGGGAACCGGTGAGCATTAATAATGCAATCAGCGCCAGCCCCATTGGCAGTTCGTAGGAAATGATCTGCGAAGCTGCACGCACAGAAGCCAAAAGGGAGTATTTATTATTGGAAGCCCAGCCACCGATCATAATACCGTATACACCCATACTCACTACGCCGAAAATGAAGAGGATCCCGATGTTCACATCTGCGATCTGCAGGGAAACGGTGCGGCCGGCAATTACCAGCGAATCGCCCCAGGGGATCACGGCACTGGTCATACAGGCTACCAACATGGCGATAGAAGGACCCAGTACAAAAAGAAAACGGTTGGAATTGGCGGGAATGATCTCTTCTTTAAAGAAAAGTTTACCACCATCTGCCAGCGGCTGCAGCAATCCCATAAAACCTGCGCGGTTTGGACCTAAACGGTCCTGGATCCAGGCTGCCACCTTTCTTTCGCCCCAGGTAGAATACATGGCCACTACCAGTGAAAGTACCAGCACTCCCGATATCAGGAGTACTTTTTCAATTACAAAAAACCAATCTATGCTTAATAAGGTCATACTTACACGTAATTACGATTGTTATTTCTTAAAATCATCAGAGTGAGCAGGTCCGTTGATCTTCGACAGATCAATATCCGGCCTGTTTACCTTGCTTTCAGAGTGAATATCAAACAACAACCTTGGTTGTCTTCCATCCAGTACTTCCACCAGCGGATCTTTAGGTTTTACGGTATTCACGTAGTGACCCTGGGAAATAACGCTGTTACGTTCTATTTTGCGCGGACCTTCAATGATCCAGTCTTTTGCTTCTTTCTTATCGAAGCGGCAGGTATCGCAGATAAAGTCTTCCACTTCGCCGTATTTATCTTTACGGGCGGTTACGCGGAATATTTCATCACCACGCATCCATAATACGGTTTTACCGCAGCATTTCGGATTTTCGCAGTCGCGGTGCGCATCTACCGGTTTCAGGAACCATACGCGGTTTTTAAAGCGGAAGGTTTGATCGGTTAAGGCGCCTACCGGGCAAACGTCGATGACGTTACCAATAAAGTCGTTATCGAGCGATTGGGAGATGTAGGTACTGATTTCAGAAGCATCGCCTCGGCCCAGGATACCATGTTCGCGTTTTTGCGTGAGCTGATCAGCAGTGTATACGCAACGGTAGCAAAGGATGCAGCGTGTCATATGCAGTTTGATATGATCGCCGAGATCCACTTTATCAAACGTTCTGCGTTTAAATTCGTAACGGGTGGCATCGGCGCCGTGTTCGTAGCTCAGGTCCTGCAGGTGGCACTCTCCGGCCTGATCACAAACCGGGCAGTCCAGCGGGTGATTGAGCAGCAGAAATTCTACCACACCTTTACGGGCATCCAGCACTTCCGGGGAAGTGATGTTGGCTACTTCCATACCGTCCATTACGGTGGTACGGCAGCTGGCTACCAGTTTAGGCATCGGGCGCGGATCGGCATCGGAGCCTTTAGATACTTTTACCAGGCAGGTACGGCATTTACCGCCGCTTCCCTGCAGTTTGGAATAGTAACACATGGCCGGCGGCACTACTTCTCCTCCTATCTTCCGGGCCGCATTCAGTATGGTTGTACCGGGTTCCACCTCTACAGAGATGTTATCGATCTTAACCTTAAATAATTTTATTTCCTCCGCCATCTTAATATCTTTTGTGCTCGCGGGGAGCAACGTTTGTTATATATAGATTCTTTATTTCATTAGATGTATACCTGTTATACAGCCGCAGGTGTTGGTACCGGCAACGGATCTGCGTAATGGGCCAGGCCGAAGTTACGGGTCTGTGATTCATCAGGATTTGCCACATGCCATTCAAATTCATCACGGAAGTGACGGATGGCTGCTGCTACCGGCCATGCTGCTGCATCGCCGAGCGGGCAGATCGTGTTTCCTTCTATTTTACGCTGTATATCCCACAGTAGATCGATATCGCTCATTTTGCCTTTACCGTACTCGATGTTGTGGAGCACTTTCTTCATCCACCCGGTTCCTTCACGGCAAGGGCTGCACTGGCCGCAGCTTTCGTGGTGATAAAAGCGGGCGAAAGTAAGGGTATTGCGCACAATACACTGGTCTTCGTCCATTACAATAAATCCGCCGGAACCCAGCATAGACCCCGTTGCAAACCCGCCATCGGCCAGGCTTTCATAGGTCATCATACGGGTTTCACCCTTTGCAGTTTTCAGCAGCAGGTTAGCAGGTAATACCGGTACGGAAGAACCGCCGGGGATACAGGCTTTCAGCCTTTTATTATTTTTGATACCGCCGCAGTATTCATCAGAGTAGATAAATTCTTCTACGGAGATATTCATTTCGATTTCATAAACGCCGGGTTTGTTGATATTACCGCAGGCGGAAATGAGTTTGGTACCGGTAGATTTGCCGGTACCGTATTTAATATATTCGTCGCCGCCGATATTGATAATAGGTACTACAGCTGCCAGTGTTTCCACGTTGTTTACCACAGTGGGCGACTGCCACAATCCTTTTACCGCCGGGAATGGTGGCTTAATACGTGGGTTACCGCGTTTGCCTTCCAGGGATTCTATCAGGGCAGTTTCTTCCCCACAGATATAAGCGCCGGCGCCGCGTTGTACATATATTTCAAGATCGAAACCGCTGCCCTGGATATTTTTACCCAGCCAGCCTTTATTTTTTGCTTCTGCAATGGCCTGTTCCAGGATATCCGGGATCCAGGCATATTCACCGCGGATGTAGATGTAGCAACTGTTAGCGCCGAGGGCAAAGCTGGAGATGAGTAATCCCTCGATGAGGAGGTGGGGGATAAATTCCATGAGGTAGCGGTCTTTGAACGTACCTGGTTCCGATTCATCGGCATTACAAACCAGGTAGCGTGGCACGCCTTCCGGTTTGGCGATGAAACTCCATTTCAGGCCGGTAGGGAAACCCGCGCCGCCACGGCCTCTCAGGCCACTCTTCTTCACTTCATCCAGTACGCCGTCCGGCCCCAGGGTTTTCAGCGCTTTTTCAGCTGCAGCATAACCGCCGTTGCTCCGGTAGGTGTCATAGTACCGGATGCCTTCAATATGTGCTTTATCTAACAGTAATTTGCGTCCCATTGTCTTCCTTATGGTGTAATGTTGCCGGTATGCCGGTTTCATTACCAGATTTGAGTATATCTTTTATGCCTTACGTATGCCGTGTTGCGAAATGCGTTCTGCGAGCCTATAAAACAGGAGCCCTGCGCTTACGCCACAAATAACCGAAACAAGCCAGTTATCGATCCGCCACAGGGCGGTGAGTAACGCCATCAGCAGTATTGCTTCCACAACTAATAATTTGTGGCGCTGATACATTTCCTTTAAACGGATGATCATGTTGTTTTTTGGATGCATCAGTTAGCGTTTGCTTTAGACCTGCATTCTGCAATGATTTCATCTACTTTGGCCGGTGTAAGGTGTTCCCGGTAATGTTTCCCCAATTGCATCATGGGAGCATAACCGCAGGCGCCGAGGCATTCTACCGTTTTAAGGGTAAACAGCCCATCGGCGGTAGTTTCTCCTACGCCGATACCCAGCTTGCTTTTAATGTAATCAATGATCTGATCAGAGCCACTCACCATGCATGGACCTGTTTGGCATACCTCAAATAAATAGGTGCCTACGGGTTTCAGGTTAAACATGCTGTAGAAGGTGGCTACTTCATACACTTCAATTGATTTCAGTTGCAGTAAAGTTGCAACGTAGTCCATTGTTTCTGCACTCAGCCATCCACCAAATGCTTCCTGAGCCAGGTGCAACACCGGTATCAACGCACTTTTCTGCTTCCCTTCCGGGTAGCGTGCAATGATTTCTTTTACTTTATTCAGTTTCTCTTCAGAAAATTGAACCACAGCCATTTTTTTATTCAGCTTTAATCTTCGAAATATTCAATAGTGCAACTACGCATCCAGTTCACCTGCAATCAGGTTCAGGCTACTCATACAAACGATCGCATCGCTCAGCATAGAGCCCTGTACCAGTTCGGCATAGGCCTGGTAGTAAATGAAGCAGGGACGGCGGAAGTGCAACCGGTAAGGGCTGCGGCCACCATCGCTGATCAGGTAAAAGCCCAGTTCGCCGTTGGCGCCTTCCACTGCGTTGTACACTTCACCAGGAAGCATGTCTGCTTCTCCCATCACTATTTTAAAGTGATAGATGAGCGCTTCCATTTTTGTATATACATCCTGTTTTTCAGGCAGGTAATAAGCAGGTATATCTGCGTGGTATACATCTGCCGGCAGGCTTTTCACTTTATCCATCGCCTGGCGGATGATGCTGATACTTTCCCACATTTCGGCATTACGTACCTGGAAACGGTCGTAGCTGTCGCCCGTAGTACCTACAGGGATAGAAAAGTCGAAATCCTGGTAAGAGCTGTAAGGATTGGCTACGCGCACATCGTAGTCCACACCGGCTGCACGCAGGTTAGGACCGGTAAAACCGTAGCTGAGCGCTCTTTCTGCTGAGATGGCGCCTACGCCCTGCGTACGTTCCATGAAAATACGGTTACGGGTAAGCAGGGTTTCAAACTCTTTCAGTACGGCAGGATATTCGTTGAGGAAGCGTTCTATTTTTGCAAAAGCTGCGGGGGTGAAATTCCTTTCAAATCCGCCAATACGGCCGATGTTGGTGGTGAGACGGGAACCGCAGATCTCTTCATAAATTTCGTATATCAGTTCGCGGTAGGTCATCACGTATACGAAACCGGTTAAAGCGCCGGTATCAACTCCCATTACGGAGCTACAGATCAGGTGATCTGCAATACGTGCCAGCTCCATGATGATTACGCGCAGGTAATCCACCCTTTTTGGCGTTTCAATACCGAGCAGTTTTTCCACCGTGAGCAGCCAGCCCAT